>JANNPR010000986.1:0-6311 GCA_031400345.1 Planctomycetota bacterium
CCTGTGCCTCGATTGTCATGGGGCCGAAGAGAAGCTTCAAAACGGCCTGGATTTACGCCTCCGGCGATTCACAGTGAAGGGGGGAGAAAGTGGTCCTGCGATCGTTCCTCATAAGCCCGACGAAAGTTTACTGCTGCGACGAATCCGTACCGGTGAAATGCCGCCCGGAGATAAAAAACTGAGTTCCGCAGAAATTGCCTCCATCGAGCAATGGATCGCGGCCGGTGCTCCCACGTCCCGTGAAGAACCGGAAACACTTGATCAAGGCCTTTCGATTACCGCCGAGGAACGTGAATTCTGGGCGTTCCAACCGCTTACTCGTCCCCGCCAGCCAGTAGCTGTTCTCGAGCCGGAGCGGCTACGCACTCCCATTGATTCATTCATTAGCGCGAAACATGCAGATAAAAGCTTGAAATTCTCCGATGATGCCGACCGTCGTTCCTTAATTCAGCGAGCCTATTATTGTTTGACTGGCTTACCCCCAGACAACCAGCGCATTGATGAGTTCGCGTCGGATTCAGCGCCGGATGCGTACGACCGTAGTATCGATCGGCTGCTTGCATCTCCGCACTATGGAGAACGCTGGGGACGGCATTGGTTAGACGTTGCCGGTTACGCCGATTCGAACGGTGGCCACACTGCTGATTCACCTCGTCCGTACGCCTATAAATACCGTGATTACGTCATTCGTTCGTTCAACCGCGACAAGCCGCTGGATCAATTCATTATCGAACAATTTGCGGGAGACGAACTGGTGCCACTGCCGCACACTAACTTATCTACGGAAGCTCAGGAGCAATTAATTGCTACGGGCTTTCTGCGGATGGCGGCTGATGGGACTGGCGAAGGGGCGGCCGATCTCAACGAGGCAAAAAACCAAGTGGTGGTGGACACGATCCGAATCGTATCGAGCACCCTTTTGGGCCTATCAGTCCAGTGTGCTCAATGCCACGATCATCGCTACGATCCGATCCCACAGCGGGACTATTATCGGTTGCGTGCGGTCTTCGCACCCGCTCTCGATTGGCAAAACTGGCGAACTCCCGGACAGCGACTGATCTCTTTGTACACCGACGCGGATCGCGAACGGGCGACAGCCATCGAAGCGGACGTGGCCAAAGTGGCCGCTGAGCGACAACTTAAACAGGATGAGTTTCTCACCGCAGCCTTCGAGAAAGAGCTAACCAAGTTTCCCGAACCCCAACGCGAAACCTTGCGAGTAGCCTATCGTACACCTTCCGGCCAACGCTCTCCCGATCAAACCAAACTGCTCGCCGAAAATCCGAGCGTGAACATTAGTCCGGGAGTACTTTATCAGTACAACCAACAAGCCGCTGACGAACTGAAGAAGTTTGATACGCAAATAGCCGAAAAGAGGAGTACCAAGCCCGTCGAGGATTTCATCGCTGTGCTCAACGAGCCACCCAGTCATCTTCCGCCAACGCACATCTTCTACCGCGGTGATTATCGGCAACCCAAGGACATGGTTACGCCAGGTGATCTCACCATCGCCTCACCCGCAGGCAAGACTTTTGATTTCCCGTCGGCGGTTGTCGGTACTGCCACCAGCGGGCGTCGACTGAGTTATGCTCGGCACGTCACGCGAGGTGATCATCCGCTCGTGAATCGCGTGTTAGTTAATCGACTTTGGATGCACGTATTCGGCCGCGGAATCGTGGGAACGCCCTCGGATTTCGGCACATTAGGGGATCGGCCGACGCATCCAGAACTGTTGGATTGGCTGGCTTGTGAACTTCCGGCAAGACAGTGGAGTGTGAAATCACTACATCGATTGTTGTTGACGTCGACAGCCTTTCAACAATCGTCTCGGCGTGATGAACGTTTGGCTCAAAGTGATAATGACAATCGCTTTTACTCTCGCATGTCATTGCGACGCCTCGACGCGGAACAACTACTTGATCGCATGCTCGTCTGTAGTGATTCTCTTGATCGAAAAATGTTTGGTCCCGCGGTGCCGGTTAAGGAAGATGAAGTTGGACAAGTGGTGGCTGCAGTAAGCAGCAATCGGCGTAGTACGTACTTTCAGGCTCGACGTAGTCAACCCGTATCCATGTTGACGATCTTCGATGCGCCCGTCATGGAGACGAACTGTGAACGCCGCACTTCGTCGACCGTCGCAACGCAATCACTATTAATGCTCAACAATGAATTCGTATTGCAGAAGGCCGCTGAAGTAGCCAACCGGGCTCGTCGCGAGGCTGCTCCTGTCCTGGACGCCTCTCGCGCAGCCGCCTTCGCCGCACTCTACCAACCTCATCATTCGGCCTGGCAATACGGATTTGGCGAATATGACGCTGTGAGCGGGCGCGTCAAAACGTTCGAGCGACTGTCGCACTGGAGCGGCTCCAATTGGCAAGCCGGCGCCTCCCTGCCGCATGAAAAAGTCGGTTGGGTATTGTTACGCTCGCAGGGAGGCCATACCGGAGAAAACCCCCGATTTCAGACGATTCGGCGTTGGACAGCACCGCGGCACGGAATTTTAGAAGTGGCCGGTAAGCTTAGTCATGCGTCCGAATCCGGAGATGGCGTACATTGCCGCGTGGTGTCCAGCACCTCTGGCAGCGCGGGCGAATGGGTTGCTCAAAATAATTCGGTGGACACACCCATATCCCAAGTCCCGCTGTCCCCAGGCGACACGCTCGATTTCGTCACCAATTGCCGTGAGAACGTAACTTCCGACTCATTTCAATGGACGATTAAGCTCACACTTCGCGATACTGCGGGGCAGATCATCGAGGCATACGATTCGGAAGCGGACTTCTCGGGCCCCCTTCCGGCGGCCACGGCCGATCAAGTTGTCCGCGCCTGGCAACTCGTGTTAGGACGCAATCCTACCGAAGCCGAGTTGAATGTTGCACTTGCGTTTTGCGCTCGGCAGTCAAGGGATCTTGGGCGATCAGGTGCAGGCCCTGCTGCGGCAGGCGTTGCGGCGGCAGGCGATGTGGAACTGCAATTACTTACTAATATCTGTCAGATGCTGATGTGCTCGAACGAATTCATGTACGTGGACTAAGGGAATCTTGCTCATGCAGTCAAACAACTATACGCGTCGTCGCTTCCTAACTGAAAATGGGCTCGGGGTAGGAGCGGTCGCAGTCGCTTGGCTTTTGCAGCAAGACAAACTTCTGGCGGTACCAAGCAAGGTCGCAAAACAGGTGACGGCGTACGATCTGACAGCCAAGTCTCCGCAATTCGCTCCGCGCGCACAAGCCATGATTTCGCTGTTCATGCACGGCGGACCATCCCATGTGGATCTGCTTGATCCTAAGCCGCAGCTATCTCAGCGAAACGGCGAAGACTATTCCGGAGAAGTAACCTTTAGTTTTGTAAACCGAGCTAGTAAAAAGCTATTCGGCACGCCTTGGAAATTCGCAAAGCATGGCGGATGTGGCACCGAAGTCTCCGAATTGCTGCCGCAACTTTCCACAATCGTCGACGATATCTGCGTCATTCGATCGATGCACACGGGACACAACGGCCATGAAGTTTCCATCCGATTTATGCATTCGGGCATTGCCGCGGTCACTGGTCGACCCACTCTTGGGTCGTGGCTCGTTTACGGACTCGGTGCTGAAAGCCAAAGTTTGCCAGCTTATCTGGTACTAACAGATCCAGGCGGCCATCCCGTCGATGGGCTTAACAACTGGTCCAGCGGATGGATGCCACCGTTGTTCCAAGGCACGGTGCTGCGCCCCAAGGAGCCGCGAATCTTGAATCTGGACGCTCCGCCACAGGTTCGAGGAGTCGTTCAACAGCGGAATCTCGAGTTGCTTTCGCAGTTGAATGCGGAACATCTCGCGCGACATCCGGGTGAAGCGGACCTCGAAGCGCGTATCGCCAGCTACGAACTGGCGGCCGCAATGCAATCCTCCGCCAAAGAGGCGTTCGACATTTCCCATGAACCGGCATACATCCATCGCTTGTATGGGATCGACCAAGACGCCTCGAAAGAATACGGAACCCGATGCCTGATTGCTCGGCGATTGGTGGAACGCGGAGTCCGCTTTGTCCAGTTGTTCCTGGGAGGACAACCTTGGGATAACCATCGCAGTATCCGCAAAACCCTTCCCGAAATTTGTAAACGTACGGATCAACCAGCGACGGGGTTAGTGACCGACCTCAAGCAACGCGGTCTGTTAGACACAACCCTGGTGCATTGGGGCGGCGAGATCGGTCGACTTCCCGTATGTGAAGGAAGCTTAGATGATGAATCGGGTCGCGACCACAATGGCCAGGGATTTACGAACTGGCTCGCCGGCGGTGGTATCCGCGCGGGGATGACCTATGGTGAGACTGACGAATTCGGCCATAAGGCGGTTACAAATATCGTCACACCCAACGATCTACAAGCGACGGTCTTGCACCTCTTTGGTCTTAATCACGAAAAGCTTATGTATCTACACAACGGTGTCGAACAGAAACTAACGAACAACCAGGCCTGCCGGGTAGTGCAGGACATTCTGGCGTCGTAGGATGGGCACACTTGCCCGTCCGAGTGTCGAGGAAAATGACTGGCGGTCGGGTGCTTTGCTTGTCCCACATTACAAGAGGACGGGCAAGAGTGCCCATCCTACATCCCGCCTCGCTCACGCAGTGTGCCACTGGCAGCCGACGGAGTTGGCTTGGATGATGCGACGGCTCATTCGGCGGCAAGCCAGTGCTGAAGTCAATTGTCCGTAGATTTTCAGCACTGGCTTGCCGCCGAAAATGTCTTGCTGGCATCAATGTCAACTCCGGTGGCGGCCAGTGGCACACTTACGCACCTTTTTGGAATTGTCGACTTAGTAGCTCCTTTCCGCCGGAGGCCGGCGGGCCACTCTGGCTCACCCCAAGATCTCTTTCACCACCTGACCGGCAACATCCGTCAGGCGATAATAGCGACCTTGAAATTTGAAGGTCAGGCGGGTGTGATCGATTCCCAGACAATGCAGCATCGTAGCGTGCAGGTCGTTCACGTGCACGGGTCTGTCGATGATGTTATAGGAGAAATCATCGGTCGAACCGTAAGTCATCCCGGGTCGGACTCCGCCACCGGCGAGCCAGATGGTGAAGCATCGCGGATGGTGGTCACGACCATAATTGTCCGGAGTTAAATCCCCCTGACAGTAGATCGTGCGACCGAACTCGCCGCCCCAGACGACCAAGGTCTCGTCGAGAAGTCCGCGTTGTTTCAAATCGGCAACGAGCGCCGCGGCACTTTGATCAGTAGCTCGACTTTGAGTCTCAATTCCGGTCGGCAAATTGAGGTGGTGATCCCAGTCACGATGGAAGAGCTGAACGAATCTGACACCCCGTTCGACCAACCTGCGAGCCAATAAGCAGTTTGCTGCGAATGTTCCCGACTTTGTGCAATCCGGGCCATACGCATCTAACACATGCTGGGGTTCGTCGCTGAGGCGAGTCAATTCAGGGACCGACGTTTGCATTCGAAAGGCGAGTTCATACTGGGCTGTGCGAGTCGTAATCTCGGGATCCCCAAGACGTTGGAAATTTATTGCATTGAGCTGGCCGATATCGTCGAGCATTCGTCGTCGAGCTTGGACCGACATTCCGGGCGGGTTGTCCAAGTACAAAACGGGTTCACCGACGGACCTAAATTTGACGCCCTGATATTTGCTTGGCAAAAATCCACTTCCCCACAGCCGATCGTACAGCGGCTGGCCGGGCGGCCCACCACCGTGCGAAATCATGGTTACGAATGTCGGCAAGTCACGATTCATCGATCCTAAGCCGTACGATACCCAGGCCCCGATGCTGGGGCGCCCCGCCAACTGATTGCCTGTCTGAAAAAACGTCACTGCCGGATCGTGATTAATTGCCTCAGTGTGAAGAGTGCGTACGAAGCACAAGTCATCTACAATCTTGGCGGTATGCGGTAATAGTTCGCTGACCCATGCTCCGCTCTTACCATGACGCGCGAATGAATATTTGCTGGGCGCAATCGGAAAGGACTCCTGCGTGGCAGTCATTCCGGTAAGTCGCTGCCCTTGCCGCACCGAATCTGGTAGTTCCTGTCCCCGCAAGGCTTTCGTAGCCGGCTTGTAGTCGAACAAGTCCATCTGCGATGGCGCACCTGACTGGAACAAATAGATCACCCGTTTGGCGGTAGGTGCAAAATGCGGCAATCCGGCCAGCCCGCCATCCCTATTCACCCGCTGCTCATCCGTGCAAGCCTCTTCGTGCAATAACATGGACAACGCGATGGACCCCAGTCCCGCGTTTTGTAGAAAACGTCGGCGCGAAGTCATGTTCAACTCAGACTGTTTTTCCAGCATAAAAGTTTATCTCTT
>JANNPR010001008.1:0-2694 GCA_031400345.1 Planctomycetota bacterium
CGAACCGATGCCCAGTTTACCAGCGCTTGGCGGCAGTTCCATGCTCGTGGAGGTTCGGTCACGGCTTAACTGTTGGTCGGATCAAGCAAGATTCGCTTGCCGACAACGAAATCAACGGGTTGCTGCACAAGAACTCCAGGCCGGCGGCAACTTATTGGGCACCCCAGTGAAGCGTGGACTCGTTCGACCAATGCGTATGAAAGAGCACCCACTGAGGGTTTGCTAGAATTTGACGCTTTTGGGCCAAAGCTGACGGGGCCGCTGTGGATTACGATCGTCAAGTCGGGCGCGACCGAGTCGGAAGAATATGTCCAAGCGCACATGCAGCGGTTGCCGTTGCTGCGTTCCATGAAGCCGAGTGCTCCGCCGAGGTTGCATCTGCAATCGACGGTCATTACTTCAATGGTCTAAAGAAGACAAAAGAACCCTGCCGAGGGCTACCGAATCGGGATCTTGCCGAGCAGTCGTCGCAGCAATCCAATCTGTCCGACGTGCATCATCTCGTGCAGGGAGCAAAAGATCACCGCACCGATTTTCGTATCGAATACCGCGTGTGGCTCATCGACGGGACTATCAAGATCGGCAGCGACAGATCCGGCCAATTCCGCCATCGCTTGCTGGTGAACTCGGGCGAGCACAGCACGAATCTCGTCCGGCGTCGGATTCTGAGCTGGATCCGGGTTAGGAATACTTCCTTTACTGAATTTTTTGCGAAAATCTGACGACATCAACGTCGCGTCTTCCGGAAGTCGTCCGCGCAAACGAAACAAGCACAATCCGTATTGCGCCATCGCGAGATGAGCGACTTGCCAGCCAACATGCGTTACGCTTTCCGCAGGCATGCGGAACCAATCAGCATCGGCGATGTCCGCGATGATTCCTAACAGGTACTTGCGAGCAAACTCAATTTGTTTGACCGCAATATCCAAGCGCTCATTGGACGACATCAGCGACTCCTTTTTTGGAGCATCGTTACTAGCCCATCATTAGCACGCAGGCCACGCCTTGTAGCTTACGCGTGGGCCAACGAAGATGGGCCGTCAGAACTCTACCAGCAACCTATCCAGCCTTACACCCAAAATTATGACCGATTCTTCGTATAAGATTTCTGGCGGGTATGTTTACGACCCCCTGAACGGTATCGACGGCCAGGTCCAAGACATTTGGATTCGCGACGGCAAGATCGTGGCTCGTCCGTCGGACCCGGACGCGCGCCCAGCGCGGGTGTTGAATGCGTCCGGTTTGGTGGTCATGCCCGGCGGGATTGACATGCACTGTCACATTGCAGGGCCGAAGGTGAATGCGGCCCGCAAGATGCGTCCTGAGGAAAAACGTAAGGCCCCACCGGTCATGCGAACCGCTACCAGACATAGCGGCACGATGGGAAGCGTTCCCAGCACGTTTGCCACAGGGTACAAATACGCGGGATTGGGCTACACGACCGCGTTCGATGCCGCGGTTCCGCCCCTCAACGCACGACATACGCATGAGGAGTTCGAGGACACGCCTTGTATTGACAAAGGCTTCTACGTCCTCATGGGGAACAATCATTACGTCATGCGGGCGCTCCAAGACCGAGAACCGGAGCGGTTGAAGGCCTTCGTCGCCTGGCTACTCGGCGCTGCGAAGGGATATGGGGTCAAGTTGGTCAATCCAGGTGGCGTCGAAGTCTGGAAACACCACGCCAGCGGCAACGTCCACACCATTGATGAACACGTCGACCATTACCGTTGTACACCGCGCGAGATCATTCGCGGGCTGGCGGCGGCGGTCGATGATTTGAAGTTGCCGCATTCGGTTCATATCCACGCCAACAATTTGGGCATGCCGGGAAATTGGCGCACCACATTGGAAACGATGCGAGCACTTGAAGGGAACCGCGGACACATGACGCATATCCAGTTTCACAGCTACGGCGGGGGCGAAGAAGACGAAGGCACGTTCCATTCGCAGTCTCAACCGCTCGCCGACTACGTCAATTCGCACCCCAACATCACCGTTGACGTCGGGCAGGTTTTATTCGGCGAAACCACCAGCATGACGGGTGACGGTCCGCTCGGTTATTACTTGTCCAAGGTTTACGGCACCAAGTGGTTTTCGGCGGACACAGAAATGGAGGCGGGTTGTGGCATCGCGCCGATCAAGTACCGCAATAAGAGCATGGTGCATTCTTGGCAGTGGGCCATAGGGCTCGAGTGGTATCTGCTCGTCAACGATCCGTGGCGCGTCGTGATGAGCACCGATCATCCTAACGGGGGTTCGTTCTTGGCCTATCCACAGATTATTCGCCTGCTGATGGACTCCACGTATCGCCGAGACGTTCTCAAGACGGTGCATCCGGACATCGGCGAACAATCCCTGCTCAAGGATCTAACTCGCGAGTACACGCTGAACGAAATCGCGATCATTACTCGCGCCGGTCCGGCTAAAATTTTGGGCCTGAAACACAAAGGACACCTCGGTCCCGGTGCGGATGCCGACGTCACGATTTATTCCCCGCACGAAAACAAAGAAATCATGTTCGAATTGCCAAAATATGTGATCAAAGCCGGTCAAATGCTGGTCGATGACGGCGAGGCTCGTGATCCGATTCAAGGCAAAACGCTGCATGTCGCACCCGACTACGACCGGGCTGTCGAGGAGGATATCAGCAGTTGGTTCGAGCAGTATTACTCGAGCGAGTCGCTTAAGTAC
>JANNPR010001053.1:0-3888 GCA_031400345.1 Planctomycetota bacterium
CTGCTCTAACGAAATTGTTCGACTGTCCTAAGTTCTACCTAATGTACGTCCGACATGCTTCATCATTTTGATTTTTAAAAAACGCATGTTTGTCGATGGAAATGGACAAAAATGATCGACCCTTTTCTTCTATGATTTCCATTAGTGAAGATCAGCGAAGATTAGTGTTCCTTCCCCAATCAGGATCCAATGGTGCGTTAGGATTGGTCGTGCGCATGGATCACTAGCGGTTTAAGTATCGAGACAACAAAAAGCTTTTCCGTACGTTTTGGAATTGGGACAGTCCAAATAGTGCAAAGGCCGTTAAACCACCCGGGCAAGCCGGATGGCGTCTGGATCGGGGCAAGGCCAGCGCCTCACCCTCTCCTTTCCTCTGACCACTGACCACTCACCACTGACCTCTGACCACTCTACTTAGCTTGTGATTTCTCTGGCGAGTACCTCAATGTCAACACGGGGCACGAAGCGTGGCGCACGACAGCCTCGGCGACACTGCCCATCAAGAGCCTAGTCAACCCTGTCCGCCCGTGCGTACCGAGGATGATCATGTCGACCTTTTCTTCCTCTGCCACTTTGCAAATGGCTGAAGCCGGATGCCCTGTTATTAATCGGTAGTCATAGGGAATGCTGGCATCCGTCGGCTTGATCTGGTGCAACATTTTGAGCACCTCATCGGGGCTAGGATTGGGAATCCCATAATAAAATTCACCTCCGGCATAGGCGACGGGTGGCTCTTCCACATGGACGATCAATAGGCTGGCGCTACGATCCCGAGCCATCGACGTCGCGTATTCCAGGGCTGCATCGCCCGTATGGGAGAAGTCGCTGGGAAACAAAATTTTTCTCATTGCCGTTCTCCTTCATTGGATGCGCCAAGCAAAATTTAAAATCTTGGGCCGGCAGCATCGGGTACGCATTGTCTAAAGTAAACGACATCATCGTAACATAAGGACGCCACTTGCTGTCGGCGGAATTTGACGAATTCAGCCTCGGTTCGCACAGGCAGAACTTTTGTTATGCTGTTCCCCGAGAGCCACAAGCATCCAGGTAAATGTGGGCCGGATGCCGGCAGCTAAATTGGAAAGCATTTACAAGGCACACTATTCCCAAAGCGCAAGCTAGTCTGAGAGAATTTCCTAGCTTGCGTTTTTTAATGTCGCTGACTTGCCCGATCTTTGCGCTGAAAGCGTTTACTTCCCCAGGGCTTCTTGTAACAGAAGATTCCGAAACTGGAGAAACCGTATGGCACGTGTACTCGTTGGTATCTGGTTGGCACTGTGGATGGCGATGGTGGGAACGAAACCGGCCCTGGGCCAAAGCCAATTTATCTCGTATCACGGGTACACCAAGGCGATCGAGCTGAAAAGCGAAAATGTACGGGTAATCTTATGCCCGCAGGCTGGTGGTCGCGTGCTAGAGTTTTCTGTCGACGGCAAGAATGCACTGTTTCTGGACGACGAAGAAAAGACTTGGAAGCCGGATAAACAAGTACCCCTTACTGCTGGTAGGTTCGACTTTGGCCCGGAGCTAACGATTAAACCACACCCCAAGATTTGGTCCGGCGAATGGACGGGGAAGTTTATCTCGGCGAATGTAGCGGTTTTGACAAGCCCACGAGACGAAGGCTGCGGAGTACAACTGACTCGGGAATTCGAATTGTTCCGAAACCCCGGCAAATCAGCCCACCTGAATTGCAAGCAAACGATCACGAACATTTCCGATAAGGTTCAAGAGTACTGCCATTGGGGACGCTCCTTTTCGCCAGGTGGAGGTATTTGTCTGATTCCACTTGGCGACAGGCCGAGTCGCTTCCCGAGCAAATATGCGATGTATGAAGACAGCGCAATCATCAACGTCAGCAATAAAGACGAACGCATCCGTGAGCGAAACGGTTTTCTCGAAATTCTCGGGCCCCCGCGAAAGCCAAAACTGGGTTTCGATTCTTATGCCGGATGGCTAGCCTATTTGATCCCGAGCGACATGCTTTTCGTGAAACGATTCGCCACTTATCCTGACCGAGTCTACAACGAAGCCGCAGGGTTGACGCTTTCCGTTTGGTACCCCGCCGGACCACGGATCGAGTTAGAGCCAATTGGACCCCGAGAACGGCTGGAGCCGGGTAAGTCGGCTTCCTTCTCGGAAGAATGGTGGTTAATGCCATACGCTTATCCCAAGGATGGGCAGATGGTCGACTTAAATCAATTGCAGGACCAAGTTGTCAAGCTAACTCGGTAGGTGAGTTTGCCATGGTCAACGTTCCCGCCTCACATGAGCCCTTCACAACCATGAATGACCAAGCCCTTGATGAACCGACATCCCTGTCGTTGTATCGCACAATGCAAATTATCCGCCAAACCGAAGAAGAATTGGCTCGTTGCCATCAACGAGGCCTGATTCAAGGTGCCTGTCATACGTACGTGGGTCAAGAAGCGATTGCCACGGGGGTCTGCGCTAACTTGCGAAACACAGATGTGGTCTTCAGCACGCACCGCGGGCATGGACATGCGCTGGCCAAGGGAGCCCATCCACGCGAGCTCATGGCGGAACTTTTCGGACGGTTAACGGGCCTATCCCGAGGTCGAGGCGGAAGTATGCATTTGTTCTCGCCGGAGATCGGCATGATGGGAACTAGCGGGATCGTCGGACCGTGCATTCTGCAAGCGTGTGGTGGTGGTTACAGTTTCAAATTGCTAAAGAACGATAGCGTTTCCGTGGCGTTTTTTGGCGACGGGGCAGTCAATAACGGCGCTTTTCACGAGGGTCTTAATATGGCCAGCATCTGGAAACTCCCGGTGCTGTTCGTTTGTGAAAACAACCAGTTCGCTACCGAGGTGCCTTTCGCTTACTCCAGCGGCAACCCCGGCGTTGCCAATCGCGGCTCGGCATATGGAATGCCTGGGATCGAAGTCGATGGCAATGATATCGCGGCGGTATTTCACGTCGCTGAAGATGCGGTGGCACGTGCTCGCACGGGAGATGGTCCCACCCTCATCGAATGCAAAACCTATAGAACCCGAGCCCATGCCGAAGGGATGGGGGACTACTCTTACCGAACACGCGAAGACGTCGAAGCTTGGAAACATCGCTGTCCCATAGCCGCGTTGCGATCCAAAATGGTGTCACAGAATTCTGGGCTGCAAGATCAATTCAATACCATCGATGCAGAGGTACGGACGATAGTAGATGAATCTCGTCGTTTCGCGGAAGAAAGTCCTTGGCCGGACCCAAGCACTGCTACGCGACACGTGTACGCGGAGTGATTCTTCGATTCGGATTTGCGATTTTGGAATGGGAATTCTCGCGGGTTGGCTTCTTCCTTGATGTCTTCTCGCCCTAGAGTGAGATGGTTCTCCCAGGCATGATGGGCGTTATTGAGCAAATCCAAATCCAAAATCCAAAATCCAAAATCGCAAATGTCTTACGCGGAGCTCCACTGCAAGTCGAATTTCTCATTTCTTGAAGGTGCCTCTCACCCCGACGAGCTCGTAAACCGAGCGCTCGATTTGGGCTATTCGGCGATAGCGATTACCGATCGAAGCACGCTTGCAGGAGTTGTACGGGCCCATGTTGCGGCGAAGGATGTGGGCCTAAAGCTCATTATTGGGTCGGAAGTGGACCCTCGCGATGCTCTTCCAGTGGTTCTGTTAGCGACCGATCGCCAAGCCTACGGCCGTCTGTCTCGTCTGATTACGGTGGGGCGCCGACGAGCGGTCAAAGGGGAATGCGAGCTGTTGTTGGCGGATATTGCGGAATACGCACCGGGATTGCTCGCAGTAATATTACCGAGGCTACGGGAGCTTGAAACGAATAGCCCGCCCCTAGCCACTAACTCAAGGCAGCTTACCGATGAGCCACCGGTGCTCGGCGACGTCGAACGATACCGTGAAG
>JANNPR010001061.1:0-3319 GCA_031400345.1 Planctomycetota bacterium
CTTTTACGAGCATTGTTCGCTATTTACAGCAAACTCGCTGGCAAGCGCATTTCGCCAGTCCGGTTTTGACGTCAAAGATGTCTCCAACGTCTTCGGTGATCAATATCTGTGGCTGGAAGCGGATGTCGCGGCCGAACCAGAGCGATCGTCTATGATTTCGAGCTCCTATGCGATCCGTGAATTAGCGGTGCGTTACGGTCAGAATGAACGGCAGCGGACGGCGGCATGGCGACTCGAAATTGAAAAATGGAGCCGAAGCGGCGGTGTAGCCATTTGGGGAGCAGGTGCCAAGGGAGTTACTTTCGCAAACCTGGTGGATTCCGACCGAAGGTGGATTCGCTGCTTGGTGGATATCAATCCGAACAAACAGGGAAGATACCTGCCAGGCACTGGGCACCTGATCGTCCCTCCCACTGCGATTCCGTCAATGCACGTTTCGCACGCGGTGTTACTTAATCCGGTTTACCGTACCGAAGTCTCGCTGCTATTGGAGCAGCTAAGACTCAAAATCAAGCTCGTGGATCTCATGCAGGATAAGGCGATGGCGGCATGAAACTAATTATTGATACGGAAAGTCAATCGTTAATTCGACAGAACGGGCGCGGCCAGGAGCAATTGCCGCTGTACTCGCCTGAAGCCTTTGAGTTAATTTCGGAGCAGTGGGTACGAGTGGGTTGGAATCAAAAATACCCGTATACATTCAGTTGGCTGGGAGTTCCGATCATTCAGTTACCGGAAGACTTAATGCGCGTGCAAGAAGTCATCCATCGGGTCAAGCCGGACGTGATCATCGAGACTGGAGTCGCGCACGGTGGTTCGCTAATTTTTTACGCCACATTGTGCAAGGTTTTCGATAAGGGCCGCGTTATCGGTTTGGATATCGAGATTCGACACCAAAATCAACGCGCAATCCAATCACACCCGCTTTCGCCCCTGATCACGCTTATCGAAGGGGACTCCGTTGACGCCCAAATTGTCTCACGTGTGCAATCGCTTATTCGTCCCGAAGAAAAGGTGCTTGTGATTCTCGACTCCTGCCATACCAAGAGTCACGTTCGAGCCGAGTTGGAAGCATACAATGGCATGGTGACGCCCGGGTCGTATATCGTGGCCACCGATGGAATTATGCGCGATCTACACGACGTGCCGCGAGGACACTCCGCTTGGAAACACGATCATCCGACTGCGGCAGCCGAGGAATTTGCGAAAGCACACCCGGAGTTCATTTTGGAACAGCCCGTTTGGCCGTTTAACGAGAGCCCGCTGCATCGCAACGTCACACATTGGCCGGGCGCATGGTTACGAAGAGTTTGCAACCCAGGGACATTCATATGAGCTCGAGTTTGCGTAGAAAGTCGCCGTCGTCGAGTTCTGAGTCGTCCTTGGTAAGCGTGGGTATGCCCGTTCGTAACGGCGGGGAACGGCTTCACCAAACCATAGCAGCGCTGGTGAAACAGTCGCACCGTGACCTGGAGTTGGTTATCTCGGACAACAATTCCGATGACGCGACTCAAGCGATTTGCCAAGAGTGGGCTAAGCGTGATGAGCGCATTCGCTATGAACGGCAGTCGACTGACGTCGGTCCGGTTGGAAATTTTCACTACGTTCTGCAGCAGGCGCGCGGCCCATTTTTCATGTGGGCTGCTCACGACGATTGGTGGGACCCCGAGTTTGTCGCTGAGAACCTGGCCATCCTCCGGTCGGATCCAACCGTGGTTTGCAGCGTTTCCCAAGTCGAATTTGTGGACCAAGAGGGTCAAGTTGTGGCCTTTCCGGCCGGTACGTTCCCGCTCGTCAGAGCGCCGGCAACAAACCTCGTCGAGTACCTCGATAATCCCGCCGCCAATTCGCGATTTTACGGGCTATTCCGTACGGAGGTGATTCGCGAATCGTTTCTTGAGTCTGATACGTATTGGGCTGGGGATTGGGTCATCATGGCGCGAACGTTGATGTGGGGAAAGCATCACGAACTCAACAGCTGCTTGATGCGCCGCGGCATCCGGGGCATGTCCAGCGATATTGCCAGTACCATGCCCCGATTCAATCGCACATGGCTCACTCGTCGATTTCCGATGTTGCCCATGACTTGGACGTTGCTTTCGGAAGGATCCATTCCGTTTTCTTGGCGAATGTGTCGTCTATTATGGCGATGGAACTTTCGATACCGACGATACCTGTTAGGCCTAAGTCGAGGCAGGAATTTCCGGCATCGAATCGTGTATCCGGCCCTGCAGCGTATCGGATTAAAACGCGCGGCCTAAGGCTCTGCCAAATCTAGAGATGAGGGTTGCATGTGCTCGGTCCCCTCTCCCAAATCATGTTGCCGCCGCGGTGGTTGGAAATTCAAGTGGATTTATCGCAACATCCACTTGAGGTTCGAGTGGTTGGTAACGCTCGCGAACTCTTAGAAAAGATTCCCGCATGAGCAAACGAAATTCGCGACGAAGGCATCGCAAACATACTGAACATCACAATCCACCTGGGTCGGCACCCGGTTCGATCACCGTCAGTCCTGATGCTTCATGCCCGCAAATGCAAGTCTTGGCGTACGGCCCCGACCAGTTCGTGGAAAGTTCCTTGGAGAAAGTCGACGCAGTACGGGACTACCTTCAGCGATTTCCAGTCGTATGGATAAACGTCGATGGTCTCGGTGATGCCGCGGTGATTGAGCGGATTGGCGAGGTATTCAACCTACACCGCCTGGCATTGGAAGACGTCGTTCACACGCATCAACGAGCCAAGGTCGACGACTACGACGAAGTACTGTTTATCGTATTGAGGATGGCAGACATACACTTTAGCGCGGATACAGAACAGCTGAGCATGTTCGTGGCCGAAACTTTAGTGCTGGCGGTTGATGCCGATAACGTCCCCGCGCTACGGATTTACGCCGCCTCCGGCTTGAGCGAGTGGACGCGGCGCGAAGTCTGGGGCGGGCCATTGGCGGGCTAAATTTCGGCGATTCCGCACGATTGCCGAGACTTGCTAGCAATTCGCTAATTTTCCATAAATCATTATTGAGGAATATGTTACGTTGTCGAACATGTCGTGTTTTCGTCCCTTCTTCACACAATCCAAACAACTTTTCCACGCTTCCAAAATGAGCCTGGGAAATTATTTTCCAGGCCGCAATGAGTTCCAAAGTCGCCAAAAGACCGCGAATGTCGGCACCCCCAAATCGCCTCCTGATTTTCTTTCGATCCTTGGTCGCACAAGCGGTTTGACAGTGCTGCTAGCAAGGCTACAATCGGTCGGTCGGGTGACAAATCGACTGGCGTTGGCCGAGTCCGCGACTTGGTTAACGCGGCAGTGACCGAAA
>JANNPR010001064.1:0-3301 GCA_031400345.1 Planctomycetota bacterium
GAATCGTCGCTAAGCCCATGGAGATAGAATGCGAGGGAACGCTCTCGTCACTGAAAAAGTCGCCAGCGGCAACCTTTCGCGTAATTTGGTCTAAGGTGCATAAACGAGTGCGACTGTCGCGAGGACTGAATGGTTCGTTGAATCCGATATGCCCGTTTGTGCCAATGCCCAATAACATCACATCGATACCACCGAACTGGCGAATACGGGCTTCGTACTCGCGGCAATAGGCCGGTACGTCGGCAATGAGTCTCGTCCCGTCTGGGATATTAATGTTTTCAGGGGGGATGTTGATGTACGCAAATAGGTGCTGATCCATCCATCGGTGATAGCTCTGCAAGGCGTCGGGATGGAGCCCGAAATATTCGTCCAAGTTAAACGTGACGACATTCGAGAAATCGAGTTCTTCCTCGCGGTGCATGCGAATTAATTCACGGTACACCCCGACGGGACTCGAGCCAGTCGGCAATCCCAAGACTGCTTTCCGGCCTAAAGCGTTGCGCTCTCGGATCACTGCAGCCAAGACTTGAGACACTCGTCGAGCTAAATCTTTTCCAGAAGGAAAAACATAACACGGGAGGTGTACGCCCGGCACCAAACGGGCTGTATTGGCGAGATTTAAACTATTCATGGCGTAAAGATATTACTCGTCATTCGCTCTGTTGGCAGTCTGTTCCAATTCGGCGGGATACTGTTTCATCAAAACCTCAAGCGACACGGATTTGCCGGCGCGAATGACATTCAATTTTTGTTTGGAACCGATCACCTTGCGCTCCACTGCATCCTGCAAGTCACGTGTGTCACGCACCCGTTCGTCACCGATTAAGGTGATGACGTCGTTACGTTTTAGGCCTGCCTCCGCGGCTGGTCCTTCCGCAACGACGTCGACGACAAGTACGCCAGACTTGGCAGGAATTCCTAGCTTGTTTGCTCGGTCAGGCGAAGTCTCGCCGATCGAGATTCCCAACCAAGCACGCTGAACTTTACCGTGATCCAGTAATTCTTTGATAACCCATTTGGCGCGGCTGATGGGGATAGCGAAGCCAATGCCCTGGTAGCCGCCGCTGCTCGTCGCAATGGCGGTGTTAATTCCCACGACTTCGCCGTCGATATCGACCAGCGGGCCGCCTGAGTTGCCGGGGTTTATGGCTGCATCCGTTTGCAGCAATTTGCCTCGTCGAATTTTTTCGATGCCACGTCCTTTGCCGCTGATAATACCGGCACTGACGGTGGCTTCCAGCTCAAACGGGCTACCGATGGCAATCACCCAATCCCCAATTTCCAGACGGTCGGAGTCGCCTAGTTTTGCCACAGGCAAATTCGTGTTGGCGGGCAAATCAAGTATGGCAATGTCGCTCATCGCGTCACTTCGAACCCGTTCGGCCTTAATTTCCGTCCCATCTTGGAGACGGACAATAACCTCTTCGGCACCCATTACCACGTGTGCGTTGGTCAGCACCAGACCGGCTTTGTCGATGATCACACCCGAGCCAACGTTTTGATTGAGTTCGGATAGCGGTCCGCCATCGGATTCTCCTTGTCCGTTCCCACCTGGTGTAGGGCCACCGGGCAATCCGTCGGGGAACATCCGTTTGAAACGCGGGTTTTCCATCATCCGGCGAAGGTCGGTGTCGGACATTTTGACCTTAGAAACTACGGTGACGACGGACGGAACCGCACTCTCAGCGGCTTTGCGGAACGCTCGCGACAATGCCACCGCATGTTGACGTGCCTCCTCATCACCGGCAAAGACCGTACCAACATCGAGCCAGGTACCCCAGCTACCCAATGCAGTCAGGCCGACGAACAAGAGTCCCAAAGAACGACGAGCGGAAAGCCAAATCCCCGAACGATTACCAAACATGCGATGAGCTCCCAAGATCGGCCAGTCAACAGACGCTAACGGAAACACGGCGACGATCATTATACGTTGCCTAACGCGTCGGCCAATCGCAACTTGGCTTGCAACCAAGGAATCGCGTTAGTTTCGTAACCTGGATTTTGCTGAGTTAGATGATCGTCCACCCAAATTTTGTCTCAACAGCAGATCTAGTACGAATCACGAAAGCACGAAAAGCGAAAACACGAAATAGCTGTTAATGAAACGATCCGCTTGATGACCCGGGTTGACGTGGAGGCCGGTGGCTCTCGAAAAGAAAACCTTTGATTCTGACCTCTGACCTCTGACCTCTGACCTCTGACCTCTGACACCTGACCCCCGAGCGCCCAATACTCAGCGTGTCTGATCATTGGAGGGTGGCCGTTGTCCGACGCTGAGGGCTCGCCAACGATCGATTGCAGCGGCACGCTTCTCATCGTTCTCCAGGTACCAGTTTTGAGTGGTACTGGAAACCGGGCCATCGGCGGCACCCTTCCGAAAGCCGAAAGTGGCCGGGTCCTGTTTGGAAAGCTGAAGAATGGCGAACAGAGCTATGTCGCGGACCTGTAGTTGGGTGGTCCCCTTTCGCGACTGGAGATCAAAGGGTTGAGAGGCGTCATTCAGTAATGATTCCAGCAATGGAAGATGCCGTGGGGCACCAAATTTGCCGACGATAGGAATCGCATACTGGCGTTCGAACGGGGTGGTGTCTTTGGACTCCAATGAACGCTCTGCAAGCGGCAAACCCTCTGGAAGGTCGTATGCATTCGATAACATCAACGCCTGCGTGATTAGCCAGGAATTCGCCTGCGAAACCCAACCTCCTAACAATCGCCGCAGGGGAGGTCGCTTGACGCCGGCAGTTGCAGCGTTTCTAACCGACTCATGTTGGCAGAGCCGAAAAACTACACTGCCGGCTTGTTGATTTTCGGCCAGGTTGTGCTGAAGAGCCGTAAAGATGATGGCAGCAGCCGAGCCGATCGAACAGTCCTCACCATACAGATCGAAGGCTTGCTGGAGCTGCCCCACACGTGCCGCCACTGGTCCTCGGCCAGCTTCTGGATTGAGGTCGATCGTTCGCATCAAGTCGGGTTCGGCTTTTTGCATTTCGATGAACAGTTCTCGAACCACCTGATCCTCACCGCACAATTTCCGAAACGCGTCCCAGCCTGGCAAACCGTGGCTGCTGATGCCATCTCGATCCGCCATGAACGATGTCAAGCGGCGCTGGAAATCGACCTCGCGTATTAATTTGAGAATTCGCCGAGATCGAGTGCGAATCTCTCGGTCCGGACTGTTGGACCCAACGGCCAACTCGGAGATGGCGGGGTAGCCGATCTCAACCAACAATCGCGAGGCTTGTTCGCGCGCGGTAAACTGCTCATCACCTAATTGGGACACGAGCTCTCGGCTTCGACGGTC
>JANNPR010001088.1:0-2285 GCA_031400345.1 Planctomycetota bacterium
GCCGTGGCCGGTACCCTAAGCGTTGCCCGTTCAGCTCACGCTGCCGGAAGCGATACGATCAAGATTGGCTTAATCGGTTGCGGCGGTCGCGGCTCGGGTGCCGCCGTACAGGCCATGAATACGAAAAGTGGCGAAGTCAAGCTGGTTGCAATGGCGGATGCTTTTTCGGACGCGATCCAAAGGGCTTATCGGACGATCAAGAGTGAGCACGGCGAAAGAGTTGATGTTCCCCGCGAGCGCATGTTCGACGGCTTGGAGGCGTTTAAGAACGTCCTGGAATGCGACATAGACTTGGTCATTCTGGCGACGCCGCCGGGGTTCCGTCCATTGCATTTCGAAGCAGCCGTGAAAGCTGGCAAACATGTTTTTATGGAAAAGCCAGTTGCCGTGGATGGTGCCGGCGTACGACGCGTCTTGGAAGCGAACGAGGAAGCAAAACGGAAATCCCTCGCTGTAGCAGTCGGGCTGCAAAGACGACATGAGGTTGCCTACAAAGAAACGATTGCGAAACTGCAAGAGGGGGCAATTGGCGATATCAATTTAACCCGAGTGTATTGGAATGGCGCTGGAGTTTGGGTCCGCCCCCGTCAGAAGGATTGGACTGAACTCGAATATCAAACTCGCAACTGGTATTACTTCAACTGGTTGTGCGGCGACCATATCGTCGAGCAACACATTCACAATCTCGACGTGATCAATTGGCTAAAGAATGCCTATCCCATCTCCGCACAAGGACAAGGTGGCCGCGAGGTGCGAAAGGGTGCCGAGTACGGAGAAATCTTCGATCACCACTTTGTCGAATACGATTACGCGGATGGCACCAAAATGTTCAGCCAGTGCCGCCACATCGCCAACGCATGGTCATCCGTCAACGAATATGCTCACGGCTCCAAAGGGCGCTGTGACATCGGCGGCGGAAAGATCTATGACAAGTCGGATAAGATCACTTGGAAGACCGATGGCGGCCGAGATGGCCATCAGCAAGAGCACCACGATCTATTCGCTGATCTACGCAAAGGCGTGCTGCCCAACGAAGCCGAATGGGGTGCCAAGAGTACCATGACCTCGATCCTAGGTCGTCTGGCGACGTATTCGGGACAAGTCGTCACCTGGGAAGAGGCCATTAACTCCAAGAAGAAGTTGGCCGACATCGACAGTTTTAAGACATTTCAGGACAAGGCACCTTTATATCCGGATGCTGAAGGCAACTACGCAGTTGCCGTACCGGGCATTACACCGGCCGTGTAGCCGACGCAACTAGCAATCGCCATCCGGCTTGCCCGGGTGGTTGAATTTCGAGAAAGTACGGAAACACGACGTAACTTCATGTCCCCTGCCAGCTTGCCTGGCGGGAACACAAGGTTGGCGGCTAGACTGAGTCCTGTCCGCCTTTCTCTGAATTGTTGTGGTCGACATTTCTAGCTGTCCAACCTCGTTCACCAGCCGGGCAAGCCGGACCGGGGTCCAAATTGGCGTTGCTAACCTAGTCGCCGATTGTTTGGAAAGGCGTCGGCTGAGAAAGATTGCCTTCAAATATTTGCGGGGAAATTTGCCGGGGCCCGGCGAGCCACACTGGGGTGTACCTACTACTGCCAAAGCGGATTCTCGCAATGGACGACTTCGATAGCCTGGCTGCACAGGTTCGCGAAACCAGTACCTTTCAGACCACCACGAAGGAAGCGTATGCGGAACTCTTTCAGCGGCTCCTGCGAGATTCCATAAAACGCAATGCATCGCATATCCATGTAGAGCACACATCCTCCGAGTTAGTCATACGATACCGCATCCAGAGCAAGCTCCAGTTGCGATGTATTTTGCCACGCAAAGTCGCACGCGGAGTTATAGATGCGATCAAATTGCATTGTGGAATGGACCTACCGGAGCGCCGACGTCCACAGGATGGTCGCGCGATCTATCCAACGGATGATAGTCCGCGAACACTTAGGGTATCAGTTGTTCCTGCTGTGTACGGGCAAACGGCGGTGCTCACTTGGCAAGTGCCAGACTTAAAATGCCGTGCGCTGCATGAACTGGGTCTTCTTCCAGATCAGGAAGATCAGGTCAAACAAATGCTTCAATCGCGACTGGGATTTATCTCAATCTCGGGAAGTACG
This sequence comes from Planctomycetota bacterium, assembly GCA_031400345.1. Taxonomy (GTDB): domain Bacteria; phylum Planctomycetota; class Planctomycetia; order Pirellulales; family Pirellulaceae; genus JANNPR01. The sequence goes on from JANNPR010001088.1 coordinate 2,115, forward strand.
GGCCATGGAAAGCGGACGTTTGGCCACGCGATAGCGATGATGACACGAGATATCGGGAAAGAAGTCATTTCATTAGAGTCGCGAATGACTCGGTTTTTGCCAGGAATCCTTCAATGTGACTTATATGATTCAAAACAACTTACACCCGTGGAGTGGATTCGAGCGGCTTTA
>JANNPR010000783.1:0-2427 GCA_031400345.1 Planctomycetota bacterium
GCACCGGCAAACGTGGCGGATGCTGTGCATCCAGGCGAATTACTGGCCACGATTTACCATGCCTTCGGAATCGATCCGGAAACCATAGTTTACAACCATCTCAATCAGCCGCGTGAGTTGGTAAAAGCACAGGCGCTGACTCGACTGTTTGCTTAAACGGTTCGTTCAAAAAGGCGGCGTGCCCAGCACGATCGAGGTCTCGGAAAGAGGCTCGATTTTGCTGGGCATGCTTTTTGCGCATTGATTCATCGCGATTCCTCTTCCATAATGGGGCCAACCAGTCCGGGCAAGATTCTTTAAGGCGAAAAAAATGACAGATTGGCAGCGATACCATCGCTCGGCGCCGTTCTTATTGGCGACCGTCTTGTGCCTTAATTTACCGTCGATACGTGCCCAAGAAAAGGTCGTCTTTGAAGCGGCGGCGCAGCCCGCTGCGACTGCTCCGGCAGAGCCGGGTAAGCAAGTGCCCACTGCCGGTAAGCCAGGCCAACCTATGCCTCCTCCCGGTGTCCCAGGTGGGCCGGTCAAACCGGGTGGTCCGCCCATGCCGGGACAAAAGCCGGATGGGAAGCCAGAGGAGGGGAAGCCGGAAGAAAAGTCAAAGGTCACTGCTCGACCGATGAAACCGGCTACGCCCCCGAAACGTGAGGAGTTTCAGGTTCGCCCGGACGGAAATGGGAAACTAAGGTTTAACTTCCGCGGGCAACCATGGCCGGACGTGCTGGAATGGCTGGCCAGCGTTTCCGGAATGAGTTTGGACTGGCAGGAAGTTCCCGCGGACTATTTGAATCTTTCGACTCAGCGCGAATACACCGTGTTGGAAGCGCGCGATCTGATCAACCGCCACTTATTGGCGCGTGGTTTTACCTTGCTGCAATCCGGCGAGGTTCTCACCGTTGCGAATATCGCGAAGCTTGACCCCGGGCTCGTTCCCCGAGTTGAAGCAGCCGAGCTCGCCACTCGCCAGTCCCATGAATACGTAAAAGTGTCATTCAAGCTCGATTGGCTGTTGGCGGAGAATGCGGTGGAAGAAGTCAAGCCGATGATGAGTCCCAATGGAAAGTTGACGGCACTTAAGTCCACAAACCGCTTGGAAGCGATCGATGCCGTTAACAATCTGCAACAAATCTGGGCCCTGCTTAGCATGGAACAATCTGAGGATGGCCAGAAGCGACTCGTTCGCGAGTTCCAATTAAAAAACACGCGGGCCTCGGAAGTGCACGTTCAGCTGATCACGCTCCTAGGGATTGAAGCCAAGAAGCCGGCCGGCCCGATGACGCCCGAGCAACAACAGCAAATGCAGCAACAGGCCATGATGGCACAGCAAATGGCGCAGCAGCGCGGAGGCCAACCCGCTCCACCAGCTGCCAAGAAAAAGGAAGATGAAGAGGTACACCTAATCGTCAACTCGCGAAAGAATAGCATCCTAGCGAACGCTCCTTCCGACCGCATGGCGGTGATCGAACAAGCGGTCGAAAAACTGGATGTTGCCAGTGACCGTGATCAGTCTCCTCTGGCCGCGGTGGGGCGGATGAAAGTCTATCGGCTCGCCGGTTTGGACCCCGAACCACTTGTTAAAACGATCCAAGAATCTGGAAATCTCGATCCGAATACTCGGATGGAGATCGACAAGCAAAACAAAGCCATCATTGCCTACGCGACTCTGGCCGACCACGTGTTGATCCGAACGTTGGTGGAAAAGCTGGACACCAGCGGCCGTCGCTTCGAAGTGATTCCTATCCGCCGGCTGGATGCTGCGTATGTGGCAGGTACGGTCGAGTTCATGATGGCTGGAAGCGATAAAGATAAGCAGCAAACCAATCGAAACCCTTACGACTATTTCAGTTACTATGGCTCGCGCCGCAACCCGGAACCGGAAACCAATCAAGACAAGTTTCGTGTCGATGCCGATGTTGAGTTCAATCGCTTATTGCTTTGGACCAACGATATTGAATTGGCTGAGGTGGAAAATCTGCTTGTCAAGTTAGGTGAAATTCCCCCCCGCGGCGGCAATCGCGAACGTACTCGACTCATCGAATCGATGCCTGTCGAGGACGCTGCGGAACTCATCGAGCGAATTCGCAGGGCCTGGCCCAATGTGGCACCTAATCCTCTCCAACTTCCTAATGTCGAAAAGCCCCGTCTCAAGTCGGACAAGGTGGATCCCGCGGACGAATCGCCGCCTACGGAAAAGTCGAAGAGAATGAAGTCGTCGGTGCCGGTCAGTGCCAGGGAGCTCGATACAGCGGAGATGATCGCTCTAGCGGACGAAGCGATTGTGACCGAAGATCCTCTTCCGCCCGATACGTTGCCAGCCAGTCCTGCGCGTGCCGATTCGCGTTCCGACACGCTCCGGCCTGCGGATAATAATTCAGAGGACGCGGACTTAATTCCGGAGAACGCAGTTCCGGGAAATGCCGATTCGCG
>JANNPR010001120.1:0-5038 GCA_031400345.1 Planctomycetota bacterium
CGACGACGTCGCCACCGATGCGCCGCATAAAGCGGTACTCGGCGCGCGTTTCGTAATTGGGACCGAGCACCGATACGTACGTGCCAGGTAGGGCGCGAAAATCGTGCCGACGCGCCGCTCGAAGTGCAATTTCCGCAAGTACTTGGCAATAGGGTGACGCCGAACGCGCCGCAGCATCCGATGCCGGCGCCATTAAACGGGTGCACCGAGTACGTCCCATCAAATTGATATGTCCAGTCATGACGACAATATCACCGGAGCCCAGTTGTGGATTAAGACCGCCACTGGCGTTGGTCACTAGCAGAGCTTCCGCTCCCAGCCGTTGCAAGACTCGCACACCAACCACCACGTGATCGGCCGAGTACCCTTCATACAGATGGCAGCGACCGTCCATGGCAATCACGGGCGTGCCCGCTAACCAGCCACAGACCAATCTGCCTCGATGGCTGAGTGCTGTGGAACATGGAAAATGGGGAATGTCGGCGTAGGGAATTGCGGTAGCACACTCGATTTCTGCGCAGGCTGCGCCTAAACCAGTTCCCAAGATCAGCGCCAGTTTCGGTCGCTCTGGCCATAGCCGGTCGACGTGGGCGGCCGCCTCCGCAATCTGATCACTGATACTGATAGAGATCACCTTTTCAACCCCGAGCCGTGACGCTATTTCCAAAGCTTGGGCAGGTTAGAACCCACAAGAATAATGGCAACCATGCTGATCGACAGCACCGCGATCCACAGAAAAAGGTCTGAAATCCAGGAGGGAGCGATGCGACGGTCGGTGCGGCGATATCGCAGATACAGCGTGGCACCTGATATCACAGGCAATGTTAGTCCTTGTGCGATTCCGCCGAATGTGACCATGAAAAAGGGCTCGCCAAAAACGAACAACAGCACCAAGGCGAGTACCGGAAAGAAAATGCACAGCCCTCGGATCCACCTCGCTCGTTCGGATGCATTCGCGAATTGCACGAAACCGGCCAACGAAAAGAAATCTGCCGTGAGCCGACTGTGCGATGCACACGACACGTAAAGTGTCTTGAACAGCACTGCCCCAGCGCCGATCAAAAACACAATCTGTGTCCACTGACCAAATGGGCCGACGTACATCTGCGACAACGTGAGAATGAGATCCTTGCCCTCTGGCGCCAATCCCTGCTCGTGCAACACCGCGGCGCCCATACAGTAAAACGCTACGGTCGCGACTGTAAACACAAGCATGCTTACCCAAGCGTCCAGGTACATGACTCGGATCCACCCGCGAGCTCGCCGCAACCATGCTTCACTATCATCCATCGGGCCCGCGTAGCGTGCGTAGCCCTTTTCTAGGCACCAATACGGATAGGAGTAAAGCTCGCTCGCGCCGACGCCCGTGATACCGAACATGCTGAACGCGGTGATCATCCCTGCCGCGGGAATCGCAAATTGAAAGCCCTCTAATACCGCGTCCAGACGAATCGGGTAATCCGTCGCCGGTAAGCAAAGAACACAGACCACCGTTAATATCGTGACAGTGGCGACCAGATACGTCGTAAGAATTTCCACTCGACGGTATCCGCCGCCCCACAGTAACCCAATCACAAACAAGCATATGAGAACGGCCCACGGATACTCTGGATGTCCCTCGATCAATTTTTGCGCATCGACTAAGCCCAGGCTTCCAAAAGATTCTTTGACTCCGGTGGCAACGGATGGGAAGGCTATGTTAAGTGACTGGCCAACAAGTGCGGTCATAGCTCCCAACTGCATGACCGTCGCAAGCAACATGAAAAACCACCACCACACGAGCCAATGTGCGCCGAGACGTGGTCCGGGAAGGTCATTTAATGCACCGAGCGTTGGTTTTCCGGATGAAATGGCGTAGCGGCCCAATTCGATCTGTACGAAGACTTTGATCAAACAGCTGAAAAGAATGAGCCACAAAAAGACAAAACCGTGTATGGCTCCCAGACGTGTCGTGACAATCAATTCGCCAGAACCGACAATGCTCCCTGCCAAGATGATCCCAGGTCCAATTTTGCGGAGCGCCGCCCATAAACTGACGGGGGGCTCGACAATCGCATCAGACGGCATCGCGTACGGGTCGAAGATTTGAGATTGGCTCATTGGACAATCACTTGCCTATCCTGCTTGACGGGCCTGGGTCAGCTCCCGACTCAATTGTTCGGCGATGTTTTGATCGATGTATTCAATCACCAAGTTTCTAGCATCTCCGAATAACTTATCGATTCGCACTTTGACGTTCTGATCCGGATCCGTGAGCTTATTTTGCTGAGATGACAAGATCTGCAGCAATTGCTCCTTTGTTGGCATAGCCCTAAGCTCATCGAGCAACGTTTGAGCCTGTTCGAGCTGTTTCTCAGTAATCTTCTTTCGAATGCGTGCCGCGAACAAGTGTTTGCGCGAGACATTCTCCATGACTTGCGCCTGAATTCCCTTTACATATCCTTCGGCTTGCAAGCGACGGTCATCGGGAGGAACGTCGGCCTGGAATAATGAATCGGCACCAGGGACCACAGGCAGTCGCGCCAGCAGCTGGCCACCACTTTTGATATACAAAACGCGCAGCGCTCGTTCTCCTTTTGGAATCCGCAGTATCCCCCGCCAATCCGTTCGTCCCAACAGTTCGGCCGGTGTTTGTTGTTCGGCTTCCTTGCCGAGTTCGGACCGCTCCACCTCAGGGTCTTTAGAATAAACTTCGTACCCAACCAGAGGCCGGGGATCTTTTCCCATGGTGCGCACTTGAATGTCAGAGGCATCACTTAAAACCCGGACTAAGCGGCCATAGCGTTCCACACGAGAAGTAGTACGCCCCCCAATCCCGCCTCGCCTGCCAGAGTGCACTTGACACGTCTGGGTCGTTCGCTCTTCGCTAGTCAGGTAGAGATAGGTCCAGGGAACGGCCACAATTCCGTTGGGACGTGGTTCACCGGCCCGGTCATTAGTCCGGATAATTGGCTGAAGTACGTCGCCGACCTTGATCAACGCGGGAGATGGCTCTCCGTAGAACAACCCTCCAGCCCGAATGCGCACCGTAGCCTGACGACCCTTCACGTCTTCGATCCGTACGACCGGTAGGAATGCATCGGCGATGGCGTCAAAGCACCCAAAGGGTAAGTGCGCGGGCTGGCGAAACTTCTGTGTAATCACCGGCCCTAACATTCGAGTGCGACAATCCATTTCGCGGGCCCGAACGATGAATTCGTAGTCGTCGATCTGGACGCACGCCAAGATAATTTTGTCCTTTAACAGAGATGGCCGCGCATTACTGACGATTTCGTCAACGCTGACACCGGCGAAGTCCACCATCAGGTGGCCTCGAAGTGGCTCCGGGGGTTCCGTTACGGATAGATTCCAAGTCGCTCCAGCTACGACGTCGGCACGCTGCACGAGGAACTGTGCAATCGAATCGCGGAGTGACGCCGTGAATTCACCTGCCCCCGAGTGTAACCAAACCTCGATCTCGTATGGTGCATATTCCCAGGGCTTGCGTTCGGATCCACGAACATCCACCTGCGTGCAAAGTATCGAAAGGGCCAATAGAGGCATTAGACATGCACGCACGGAGCTGAACAGGCTGCTGCGCAAGTCGTGGATGTTCCAAATCATGGGTTAGGTTGATGGGACGGCGGCGTCAACTGCCAGGCATGGATATTTTGATACAAGGTGACAGGTCTGTCTTCGATACCCTGAATGCGACTTTGGTATGCAAAATGGTCAACCGTCTGCCATAAGGGAAGTACGGTAATATCGTTAAAACTCGCCGAGTGCAACTCTTGGAATCTTTGGTAAACCTCTCGCCAGCTGAGTGACTGTTCAACCTCATGCAGTTTCGAACGCACGTACGGACTTTGCGCTGGGGCGATTCCGTCCTCGCCGAACAGGCGTTTGGCATCCGCTAATGGCTCGGTCACGGCGACCTCTGTGTAAAGCAGATCGAATTCCTTTTTGGGATCGTCAGTGACTCCCGGAGGAAATTCATTTAGTTTGACGTTGACGCCCACCACCTTCAGGTGTGCGGCAATGGCGTGGCTCGCCACTCGTGCTGTTTCGTGAGCCGGATAGGCCAATACCAACTCTTTGAGGACGGGAGGCGTTTCCTTACGTTTTTTGGCTACCTCTTCAAGCTCCTTAAGGGACACAATCACGAATAACTTGCCGAGCCGCGGATCCCAGGGCCAGGGTTTTAACCGGTCGTCGTAGGCATAGCTTAACGAATCATTTTCCGACATCGATGCGGGAAAGGGGCCGCTTATTGTGCGAAAGCCATTGATCTTCTTGCTCCCTAACAGTTCTTGGTTCAGGATTTTTTCTCGATCGATCGAGTAAATCAGCGCGCGACGAAATGTTTGATTCGCCAGAAACGGGTTTTTTGGATTGGGAATCAGCATGTGCAACGTGGGCGACGCATAAGCCTTGACAATGATGGACTTGTCACTCGCGGCTTCGCCAATTAACCGAGCGGCATCGGCCGGAAATAGTTGATCGATGACATCAATTTCGCCACGCCGCAAAGCCCCGATGGCCCTTTGATTTTCCGGATAGTGACGCTCGATGATCTCCGCTGGACCATGGAAAGTTCCCCGTTCACTCGCGACGAATTCAATTCTTGACTCGTCTTGTACACCCATTACGTATTGGCCTCCCAGCACGGAACGGGTACTGGAAGGCGACGCAATCGGTACTTGATCCGTTGCGCGAAGTTCGGCTGCTCCGGCTCCCATCACCGGCCGATCAATCGGTATTTGTAAAAACGGTTCCGGCAGCACGTGGGGATGTCGCAGTTCGACCTCCACCATGTTGACATTTTGTACCTGAACCGTGTGTGCGATCGCTGCCCAAGAAGGTGAATATTCGGCACTGCTCGGATCGGCCAAGGCTAACAGTCGCCTGGCCACCATAAACCCGCTAACTCCCGGCAGGTTGTTGTCCACTCGAAAAATTAGTTTGAGCCGATCTTCGCTCTTTTCGACAACACCCAGCGGGCTGGTGTAGCGCCCACCCTCGGGACCGGCTCCGGCAAATTCCAACAAAGTACGTTGCA
>JANNPR010001149.1:0-4278 GCA_031400345.1 Planctomycetota bacterium
TACCGTCCAGCGCTCTTCAAATGGATGGCTGGAGCATTATTGCTGTGCTGAATGCGATTGATTAATAACTCGGGGATGTTAGCGGCGTTAACAGGAGTCATTTCGATTCCATCGAATTTGGTGGCAGAATTACTGCCTAACTCAATCGCAACGTTCGAAAATAGTAGCAATTCCTTGCCCTGCGCCGATGCACATGGTAGCCAGGCCAAACTGGGCTCCCCGATCACACATAGTGTTGATGAGGGTGGTGGCGATGCGGGCACCACTAGCCCCTAACGGATGCCCAATCGCGATGGCACCACCCCGGACATTCACTTTGCTGTCATCTAAACCCAACATGCGAATGCAAGCGATTGCTTGTGCGGCGAACGCTTCATTGAGCTCAATCAGGTCCAAATCTTTCAACGTCAAACCAGCCCGCGACAATGCCTTTTGAGTTGCTGGAACGGGACCCGTCCCCATGACACATGGATCAACTCCAGCGATAGCAGTGGCACGCACCTTGACCCGCGGCTTGAGCCCTAATGCTTTGGCTTTTTCGGCGGACATCACCAAAAGGGCCGCAGCGCCGTCATTAAGTGGCGAGCTATTGCCGGCGGTAACCGTGCCCACTTTTGGCATAAACGCCGGTTCCAATTCAGAAATCGATTCCATGCTCGCATCCGAACGCACGCATTGATCAAAGTCCACCAAAAAACGTTTGCCGGCTTCATCGCGCCCATAGACAGGTATCAGCTCGCGATTGAATTCACCCGCCGCGTGCGCTGCAGTAGCTAGCCGATGACTTCGAACGGCGTACTCGTCTTGGTCTTGTCGCGAAATGCCTTGTGTCTGCGCTAAGAATTCCGCAGTCACACCCATCATCAGTGCGCCTTTGCTCGTCCGCTGAAACAACTTTGCATTGATATCAATCCCATGGTCCATAGGCAGGTGAAGCATATGTTCGAGACCTCCAGCGATTTGAACATTTTCGGAGCCCGAATGGATCGCATGGACAGCTTGATTCAGAGCCTGCAAACTGCTGCCACATAAACGGTTCACCGTGGTTCCACCTGTCTCCACGGGCAATCCAGCCATCAAACTGATCTGCCGCGCGACGTTCAGACCCTGCTCCATGGTCTGTTGAGTATTTCCCATCACGACGTCTTCGATTTCGGAGGGAGCGATTTTCGTACGCTCCAGCAACGCGCGGACACACGCAACCGCCAGATCATCGCTGCGGACATCGCGAAAAAAGCCTTTCTCTCGGTGTGCTCGGCCAATCGGCGTCCTCACACAATCAATGACTACAGCCGACTTCATGGCATTATTCCTGATAAGACATTAATCCTGGTAAGACAGAATTCATGATAGTGCAAGCAACACAAATAGGACCCTCCCGAAAGGACTAGGTGGATCCATAAAATTTCGTTCCACTAGCGGCCATTTCGAGCAACATGGGCGTGGGACGTGTCCGCTCGCCCAAGTTTTCGAATGGTTTGAGCATCTCCACAATTTTGGGAGCACCAAGTGTATCCGCCCAGAATAACAACCCGCCCTTGAACGCTGGGAATCCAAGACCGAGGATCAATCCCAAGTCGACATCCCGGGGGTCTCGCACAATTCGGTCCTGTAATGCACGTGTCGCTTCCAAGAGCATGGGAAGAAACAATCTGCAGGTTAGCTCATCCTTGCTGAATTTGCGTTGTCCGCGAATGTATGGCTGAAGAAGTTTTGCGAGCTGAGGGTCGGCCTCTGGGCGGCCTTTGCGATTGCGATAGGAAAAAAAGCCGAGGCCAGTCTTTTGGCCCAAACGGCCGGCCTTAACGATTGTGGGAAGAACCGGCGAAGCCACGACACGGTCCGGGTACGCCTCCCACATGGTCCGACCTGCATAAAGTGCGGTGTCCAATCCGACCATGTCGTAGAGCTCGATCGGTCCCATGGGCATTCCAAAGGCAGTTGCCGCTCGCTCCACATCCTTGATATCTGCGCCTTCACAGATCAATTCGATCGCCTCATTCATATACGGAAACAACAATCTATTCACCAAGAAACCAGGACCATCGTTGACTACGATCGGTACCTTTCCTAGCTGTTTCGCGTAGGCCACAGCGGTTGCAATTGTCTCATCGCTCGATTGGCGACCGCGAATAACTTCGACGAGACGCATCCGGCGTACGGGATTGAAAAAGTGGATGCCACAAAAACGGTCGGGGCGTTTTAGTTTTTCGGCCAGGCGCGAGATCGGGATCGTCGACGTATTGGAAGCCAAAATCGCATCCTCGCGCAATAGCGGCTCGATCCGCGCAAATACCTTTTGTTTTACGTCCAGGTTTTCAACGACCGCTTCGATGATCAGATCCGATGCCGCGATTTCGGCATCCGAAGTACTGGCGTTCAACAGCGGAGCATATTGGATCACCTTTTTCGCGTTGGGGCCTTTCATTTTTTTGTCGTAAGCCACTTCTTCCAAGATCGATTTTGCGCCCTTGGCTAACGCTTCCGCTGCCGCGTCAAACAGCACAGCCGGGACTTCGCGTTTTACATTCGCAGCGGCGATCCCACATCCCATGATGCCGGCACCGATGACGCTCACCGATTGAATTTTGCGAGGTTTAATATCGGGCCGGTCGACCCCGATATCTCGCTTGGCACGGTCGTTAAGAAAGAACACGTTAAGTAGGGCCGCATTGACTGGTGAGCCGAAAAGGAGCGACATGGCCTCAGCTTCTCGCACACAGGCGGTTTCGGCGTCGAGTAATGCCGTTTCCAGCATCAGCTCCAAGGCTGCTTCGGGAGCTGGATATTGTCCCTTCGTTTGTTGGCGCACGACGGCCGATGCCGTTACGCCTAGAAATCCCAATTCGGTCTCCGAGATGTTTATCGGGCGAGACCAGGTTTCACGATCTCGGCGAAAGCTGCCTGTCGCCTTTTCGTCGCGAACGAGGGCGATTGCCGCCGCGGTTAGGGAATCACGCGGCACGACATCGCTGACTAATTGCATTCCACGAGCCGCTTCATAATCGATCGATTCGCCGCCAGTGATCATTTCTACAGAATTAGCGAGCCCCACGATCCGTGGCGCTCGTACCGTGCCCCCCCATCCCGGAAAGAGTCCCAACTTCACCTCGGGAAAACCAAACTCGGTGCGGGCATCATTGGTCATGACCCGCCGGTCGCACCAAGACGCCAATTCGGCACCGCCTCCAACGCAAATTCCATCAATCGCGGCCACTGTCACAAACGGACACTTCGAAAGACGGCCGAACAAGTTCTGGCCATTGCGACACATCGTCACCACTTGCGTCTTGTCGGCCCCCATCGATACGGCAAATTCCCGCAAATCCGCACCGGCAATAAAAGTACCTGGCTTTCCGGAGCAGATGATCAAACCGGCCAGGTCCTCGCGTTTCTCAAGCTGATCCAGGTGCATTGCCAACTCTGCCAATACCGACCTAGACAGCACATTCACCCCTTTGCCCGGCATATCAAAGGTTAGTAATGCGATATCGGATTCGGGCATCGAGAGCGAAATGGTTGGGCCGGGCGACATTCTAGATTTCCTTTTCGTTATTAATCAACGCGAAGGCAAACCGCCCATTGAGGTCGACTTCCGACCTCTCTCAAAATACTGCCGCATTACGGGCGAAAATAGTCGATCGCGAAACGAAATGCTAACGGTCCCATCGGATTCCGCAATCCCCACGTAGACTCGACGCCTCCAATTGCGTGACCACAATGGGGCCTAGGAGTTCAGTTTGACTTTCAATTTTCTTTGCGGTATTCTCCAATCTGTCTTACGCCGCAGTTCGTGGTAGGAATGGGAACGCAGAAGAGGCGACCCGGAGCTCTTTTCGAGCATTGTAAAATCGCACAGTTCGATGCAGCCTCAGCCTCTGGTAACGGCAGCCTCAGCCTCTGGTAACGAAGGAACGGTACGTTATGCGTGTTAAACTAAAGGTCATGCTAGGCAAGACAAGCGGCAAAGAAATCGTAATCCCAGTTCCTCGCTTTTTGGTCGGCCGATCTGACGAGTGCCATCTTCGTCCCAAAAGCGAATCCGTAAGCCGCAATCATTGCGCAATTCTAACTCAGGACGATGGCATCGTTATTCGCGACTTGAATAGTCGAAACGGAACCTATGTTAATGGGACGCGCGTGGAAGGTGAATGCGCACTGAATGACGGCGATTCATTACAGATCGGCAAACTTGAGTTCCAGGTCGTAATCGAACCTCTGGAAGATGCTGTTCAAGTTACGACTCCCGTCGTGGAATCCGCGCCGCTTCCCGCTCCG
>JANNPR010000791.1:0-3522 GCA_031400345.1 Planctomycetota bacterium
CCATGCAAGTCGGTCGAGTTATCGGTACTGCAATTGCGACGATCAAACATTCCTCCATGCAGCGGACCAAGCTGATGGTGGTGCAACCCCTATTAGCAGACGGAAAAACACCTGACGGAGACCCGGTATTGGCCGTGGACGCGGTCGGTGCCGGCCGCAGCGAAACGGTAATGATTACCAGCGATGGCCGTTACGCTCGCGAGTTCCTCAAGGCCGAGGCGACTCCGGTACGGTGGACCATCATTGCCATACAAGATGAGAAACCTTGAACAGCGTCGACGGTATGTCCACTATGTTGGCTAATGGCGAAGTCGAACGGATCGTGGCCGAAGTCGTGAAACGACTTCGGCAAATCGCGGCAGCGCCGTCAAACCAAATCGATGGAGCAAAGCTTTCACAGTCGATGGCGCCCTTAGAGCCAACGAAACCTTCAGCGATAGACCCACAAGTGTCGGGTGAACTAACGCTGAAGGATCAGGTCATCACCCTTGCTTCGTTGCAGGGCCGACTTTCCGGTAAAACGCGGTTGCTGGTGACCGCTAAGGCGGTGATTACACCCGCTGCTAGGGATGAGCTGCGAAAAGCAGGAGTTCAGCTCGAACGAAGCCAGATTGCCGGAAAGGATTCCTCTTCCGTGACGTTGATCAATTTGACAAAGGACGTGGACGTACAGGGTGTTGTGTCGGCGCTGCGGCAGTTGGGTCAACCCATTGAGATGCAAAATGAGACCGAATTAGCAGCCCTGCAACGCCGATTAGAAGGCATCGTTCGATCGCCTTACGATCTAGCAGCGATTGTAACTCGTCAGCCCGATGTGGCACTGATCGTAGCCAATCGTCGACGATCGGTTCGTGCTGTCTGTGCTGGTTCCGCGAACGGTCTAGCGGACCTGGTGCGAACCACTGGGGCCAATGTGTTGGTGATTAATCCGGCCGGCCGGGGTGAACGGGATCTGGTCGACGTCTTGCTTCAATTCGGGAACAACGTACCGCGACAAAGCCCGCATCCTTTTTTTGACTCCATTAACTAGTTTGCGTATTCAGACATGCGAATTGCCACCACCATCGGAACCGTGACCCTCAATCGCTGCCTTCCGTCGTTTGTCGGCGCGCGTTTGAAATTGGCGATCCCGTTATCGCTGGCCAACCTAAGGGGTGAAAAACCCGCCGCGGCGGAACCGCTGGTTGTCTGGGACGATCTGGGTGCGGGAATCGGAAGCCTGATCGCGGTCAGCGAAGGTGCGGAGGCAGCCCAACCCTTTCGGCCTGAAAATAAACCGGTCGACGCGTACAACGCGGCACTATTGGACAGTGTCGATATCCCGTCCGGTGATGTCCAAAATCAAGATCAAGATCAAGATTAAGAACCAGAAAGTGCAGTCCCATGATCAACACACACAAAATTAAACAAGACATCTGCGAGATTGGACGCCGCATTTACGCCAAAGGATTTGCGGCCGCCAACGATGGCAATATCACTGTCCGAATTGGCGAAAACGAAGTGCTTTGCACGCCAACGTTGCACTGCAAAGGATTTCTTAAGCCGGAGGACATTTGCACGATCGACATGAAAGGAAATCAGACTGCGGGGAATAAGAAACGCTCCAGCGAAGCACTGCTTCATTTGGAAATCTATCGGCAGCGAGAAACTATTAAGTCCGTCGTGCATTGTCACCCGCCTCATGCTTGTGCCTTCGCGATTGCACGCGAACCGATACCTCAATGTATTTTGCCGGAAGTGGAAGTATTCCTAGGCGACGTGCCGATTACAAAATACGAGACGCCGGGCGGACAGGCTTTCGCGGATACGATCCTGCCCTTCGTGAATAAAACTAACATCATTTTATTGGCAAATCACGGTACGGTAAGTTACGGCGAAGATGTAGAACGAGCCTACTGGTGGACGGAGATCTTAGACGCCTATTGCCGCATGCTGCTGCTTTCCAAATCGTTGGGACGCGTTTCCTTTTTCACCGAAGAGAAAGAGCGCGAACTGCTAGCGCTCAAACAAAAGTGGGGCTACGAGGATCCTCGAAATACGGACGAGTATAAAAACTGCGATATCTGCGCGAACGACATCTTCCGTGAAAGCTGGAGCAAGTCGGGTGTCGAACGCAAAGCGTTTGATGCGCCGCCAGCCATGGGACCGGGTGCCAGAACCCCGGCTGACAGAACCGCGGGGGCAAATAACGCATCCCATGGAAGCAGCGAAGAGGCATTAATTCAAGCGATCACCGAACGCGTGATGGCCGAACTGAGCAAGCGAAGTGCTTGAGGCTTGGTAAACATACATTGAATGGTATACCAACCCGAAGCGTAAGCGAGGAAGACACGTTTTTTCCCTTGCTCACGTGTGGCCGCAAGCGAGGGGCCGCGAAAAAGTCATGTTCCATATCAGTCCCGAAGTGTATTGGAGGGGCCGCGAGAATTTCCTCGCTTACGCTTCGGGTTAGTATGTCGAAACCTAAGGTGACAACCGTATGAAAGTCAGTATTATCGGTGGTGGAGGATTAGTTGGGTCGAGTGCCGCATTTGCCCTTCAGTGTGGAGGTGTCGTGCGCGAGATCGCGGTGCTGGACGTTAACCCAGACGCAGCTGCGGGGCAGGCACTGGATCTACTCCACGGCGGCCCGAGCACGGCCGATCAGATCATCTCATCCGGTGGCTACGAACACATCCCCAGTAGCGATGTGATCTGCATCACTGCGGGGCTACGTCGCAAGCCAGATGAAAGCCGGTTGGATTTAATCAATCGGAACACCGATCTTTTCCTGTCGATCCTTGGCGACATCAAGAAAGCGGGCACGAAGAAGGATGCCATCGTTTTGGTGGTTTCGAACCCCGTGGACATTTTGACATACGTCGCAGCCGATAGAATGGGTCTGCCCCACTCGCAGGTACTCGGTCTAGGAACGCAATTGGACACGATTCGCTTCCGTAGTCTGATCGCTCAGCAATTGAAGGCACCGCCTACACAAGTTTCGGCATTGATTCTCGGGGAGCATGGGGACAGCATGGTGCCTGTTTGGTCGAGTGCGACGTTGGCAGGCTTGCCCTTGGAGAAATTTCCCGGCTGGGGGCCCGTCATCGCGAACGAGTTGTTCACTCGTACCAAAGGCTCGGGTGCGGAAGTGATCAAAAAGAAGGGTGGTGCGGGCTTCGCCGTCGGCATCGCCATTCGGGACGTAATTCATTCAATTGCGCTCGACCAACGTCGCATACTGCCCGTCGCCTCCGTGCAAAACGGTTGTTACGACATCCGCGACGTGGCCCTTTCCGTTCCCACGATCGTCGGTCGGAGCGGAGTTCTAGATCGACTGGAATTCGACCTATGGCCCAAGGAAGTTCAGGGCATTCGTAAAAGCGGTTTGGTGCTGCGCCAAACACTAGAAACGGTGTTGGGGCGAATTGGCCGCGGCGGGAAGTGACTTACAGGCGCAGTAGAGCGAAGGAATTGCCGGCTGGACCTTGTGCGAAATGAAAAGTGAAAAGTGAAAAATGCAAAGTGATAAATGAAAAGTGG
>JANNPR010001266.1:0-3635 GCA_031400345.1 Planctomycetota bacterium
AATGATTTTGCAGAATTCCTCGACCTGGGATCTGGATGCGATTGAAAGCGACTACCGCTCTCTTCAGCAGTCGGCGCACCAACTGCATGTCGTCCGCGAAGGCCTCGCGAAAGTCGTTGTACAGTTGTTCGTTATTTTGTGCGGAAGGTGACTGCTCGCTGCGCTGCAGAAATTCTTCCCAAGCTGCACGATCTTCCGGAGAGAACTTTTCGAAGCTCTCCACCGTCAACAGTCGCAGGACCCGGTCTTTTAGAGCTTGCCGCATCTCAACGATCGGTCGAGCGTCATTCTGATAAATGCAGATTGTTTCGCGACGAGCCTGCCCTTGGCGGAGTTTGGTCTCCTGCTCGTTGGGCTGACGGAATGAAACTCTGGCCACAATATCCCGAGGCGGTATGTGGCCGGTGCGGAATGAAAAATGGGGGGCCCAGGCACCCGTTACGGCCCACATTAAGATGGCTGACGCCAGACACAGGCTAATCCGCAACAACACGTCACCGCGCTGAAACGAACGCACCAATCGCGAAAACTGGCCCGGTTGCGTAGACATCGCGGCAACCATATCCGAACGAGTTCGCTTTTGATTACCCGTAGACATGGCGGTCAGTTGGGCCGAGATTTGCGGGTGTTAACGGGTTGAGATTTGTGAACAGGTTGAGATTCGTCCTCGTAAGCCCGGACAATCTCCTGTACGAGCTTGTGCCGCACGATATCCGACTTGTGTAATTCCACGAGTGCGATTCCTTCGATGCCACGAAGTCGAGACACGGCATCATTCAGTCCGTTACGGGTATGTGCTGGAAGATCGACCTGGGTTACGTCACCTGCCACGACAATCTTCGATTTCGATCCCATGCGAGTCAGGAACATTTTCATTTGAGAAATGGTAGTGTTTTGCCCCTCGTCCAAAATGATGAAAGCCTCGTTCAGCGTCCGGCCTCGCATGTAGGCCAATGGAATGACTTCTATAATGTCCTGCTCCATCAATCGTTTGATTTGATCGTGGTCGATCATTTCATTCAGGGCGTCCAACAACGGGCGAAGATAAGGATTAATCTTGGCCTGCAAATCGCCCGGCAGGTATCCCAAGCTTTCGCCCGCCTCCACTGCGGGTCGAACCAGCACGATCTTTTTCATTGCACGTGCTTTAAGCGATTCCACTGCCATGGCCACCGCCAGGTAAGTCTTTCCGGTGCCCGCAGGTCCCACGGCAAATACCACGTCGTTAGCCCGAATCGCTTGCACGTAGGTCGACTGGCCAGGAGAACGAGGCGAAATGCGGCGGGTCAGATGATTGACCGAAATCGCTTCGGGAACGAATCCGGCGCCGCCATTGCCTAACAAGGATAAGACTCGGTTTACGTCTTCGATGACTAGAACGCCGTTGCGTTCTGCCAGCACCTTTAGCTGCTCCAGAGCCCTGGTCGCCTGAGTTACGGCCCCTTCCTCACCCGCTACACGAATCTCGCCATTGCGATGAGTGATTGCCACTCCCAAGCTGTCACGAATCGCTTTGAGGTGTTGATCACATGGACCAAAAAGCGAAAGCGCGAGATGGGGATCAATCGACGATAAAGTTGCTTCAACCATTCTCCGCACGGCGATCGTGTCAGACCGCCGCACCTAGTGACGAATCGTTCAACGGCTTATCAAATATAGTCGATCCCCGAAAACTGAGGAATCACTATCAGGGAATTGAGTCGCAAGATGAACCAACTAAAGACTTTGCGAATTTTCTCCGTGAACGCCATACGGTGGGGCATTGAGGATTCTATCGAGTTTTCTTGACGTTTAAGGGGGTTCGGCTTCGGGTTTGGGCTTCGGTCAGGACGGTATACACATTTCGTTCAGGACATCGCATGCGCACACGCAACCGAAATTTTGAATCCGGTATGCGCGATCGGACGGATCGGTCGGATTCGTCTGATTTCTGCCCCGTGAACCCTGAACCCTGAACCTCTAACCTCTAACCTCTAACGTCTAATAACGACCGCGGGTACTGGAAGGGGTTAGGGCACTGTTATTGGGATTTGTCAGAAGTACTTTGTTGGCCGGGCCGCGACTCTCCACCAGCATCAATGCGTCTCCCCGATTCCCTACTCCCGTTCCGACTCCCGCCAAGGCCAAGTTTTTCAGGCTTGCACGCTCGGCAATAGGGGTGGCCACGACGCCGCAGCTAAGTAACAGCACCTGATCTGCCGGCCAATGAAAGCGCTCGTGTAGTCGCCAGCTGACGAGTTGGGGGACTTGAATCTGAAAAGACTGTCTGGTGTTTCCCGGTCCTGGAACATCAATTCCCACAGGCAAGAGCTTTTCCACCTGGTCGATTTGGCAGCGAATGACGGCGTCGATCGACCGACTATCCAACGAAAGCAGGGCGCTTACTTGAAGCGAGTATCCTTCGTCAATCTGTCCGCTTTTCAATTCCCAGCCCGTCAATCCATCTTCGCGTGGTCGTAAATTGCGGGGATATGTTCGAGGCTGTGTCCGCGTAATGGTTTGAGATTGTCCATTATGCATTACTAGATTTGGTGAGTTATGCTCTCGAAAATCCGTTCGGCGACGCAATTCCGACATCAACAAAGCGGCGTTCTCACGTGACAAGAGCCAAGCCTCGACACCAGGGCTTTGGACGGAAACCGGTTGAAGTATCGAAAACGCTTTGCTGCGCCAGTTCGGGTTGCCAATCGTCACTAACTGCACCCCGAGTACTTGTTGTTCCCCTTCCGATGTGACGAATCGGTCCACAATATCGGATACAATCTGCTGAACCTCTGGGGTGTGGTAGACCCGCACCGAATCACGTGTGGCATTTAAGATGCCCAACGGCTCGGTAAACCACAGCTCCGTTCCCGTATCGCGCAGAATCCAGTCGACGATTGCCTGCTCGGGATGCCCCGAATTGGTGACTTTGGCTGAATAGGGGCGGATGTCATACTCTTCCCAGACTTGGCCTTGTTCATTGGGAAGCGTGTCGCGCGGCGGTGTAGCGGTGATACGTGTACGGTCCCTGATCGGAGAGCGAGACTTGGCTTGAGAGGTAGTATTCTTCGCTTTGGGCGCGGCGGCGGTTGGAGGAGGCGCGGAGTCGTCGGATTTGAAATCAACGGACGATGGCTGTCCAATCGCCTGCGACTCCCAGGACAAAAGTAAGGCCGCTATAAGAAGCATGTTACGACCGACCATCGCGAGCCTCCTTGCCCGACGAAGATACATGCGTTGGCGCGTAATTGGCTTGTAAAGCCGCCACGCCAACCGGGTGAAAATAGGGCGGAAGTATAGGATGAGGAAATCTTGGCAACAAGGTCGATTTACGCCCTGCCGCAAGGTAAAAACTGCATTCAGCCGATCGATCGAAAGGCGCGGACGGCACTTCGACGGGGGCGGAATACGATCGCCATTCATTGCAAACAAACGGGCGGTGGCCAATATATTGACGTCGGCTTGGTGGACCTAATCGAAAAAGAATGACTGAGCTCTAGCAATCGGGGTAAATGTGACATCCGTTTTTAGCGATTCGTCCGAAGTCGACAATCTTGGTTCACCGAAAAGACGGTTTCCGGCAATGGGGTTGTTCCTGGCGGGCGCCGCCGCAGTAGCCGTCGCTTGGATGATCTTGCCGAATAAATTGGCTG
>JANNPR010000808.1:0-5106 GCA_031400345.1 Planctomycetota bacterium
GTAGGTCGGATCTCACGTTCCGTCCGATCACGTACCCGAGGTCCGTCCTACCGGGAGTTTTCCATCTGCGGCGGGCCGAAGTCCTTGGACAGCTGATTTTCTAGCTGTCGATGGCCAGGTCCCCCTTTCGCGAATTCGATAAAGGACTTAGAATCCCGAGTTCCCGTCGCTATATCACTAGGCCGTGAGCGATTGAGCAACATTTTGAAGTGCACTTACTCACTTTTCAAGAGTAACGGACATTTAGGCGGTTTGATTGCGCGAAAGGCTTGGCGATGCCCAAACAGAAGACCCACAAGGGAACAAAGAAGCGTTTTCGGTTAACGGCAACCGGAAAAGTAAAGCACCGTTGCGCTGGTACGAGCCACTTGGCGGTTCGTCTATCTAAGAAGCGACGTCGCAGACTGCGCGGCACGACGGTGCTCGCGAAGTGCATGACAAAGTCAATTACAATCGCACTGAACGGTTATAGTAATTAGGACAACGCCGTAAACTGTCCGTTGCCATTATTCAGAACGCTGGCTTAATGACTTTTAATTTCACACCGCGCCGTCTGGCGGTAACGTCTCGACAAAAATCTCGAGAGGCCATCACGCGGTAGAAGAGGGTTGTTTCATGAGAACAAAAAACGGACCTGCCAAAACCCAAAAACGTCGTCGCTTGATGAAGCGGGCGTCTGGGTTCGTAGGAGGCCGCGGAAAACTGCTGCGGACCGTCAAGGAAACACTGATTCGGGCAGGAGTATACGCATTTCGTGATCGGCGAGTCCGCAAGCGACAGTTCCGCCGGTTGTGGATCATTCGCTTGAACGCAGCAGTGCGAGAACGCGGGCTACGGTATAGCCAATTCATCAATGGTTTGAAGTTGGCCAATATCGAAATTGATCGCAAGATGCTTTCCGAGATGGCAATCCATGATCCGGGCGGTTTCGACGTGATCTTCGCGGAAGTGAAAAACGTACTCGCCGCCTAATCCTCTGGAAACGAATCGCCCATAAAAAAGAACAACCAGCCTGTGCCTGAAGAACATCCGTAACTCGATGTAAAGCGCAAGTTCACGGGTGACCGGGTTTATTCCAAAAGGAGAGATGGGCCGTTCCTGCGACCTGTCCCTCCTTTTTTTCGCTATTCTGCATCTCCGTCAGGCAGCTGATTTAGCATCGGAACCGCCATGGCATTGTCGGAATTCCAAATTTCGGCAGAGGAGTTGGCCGCGGCCGCGACAGCAGCTTTATCTCGTTCCGGTTCTTTGGATGAACTGGAGGCGGCGCGGGTAGAGTTTTTAGGTGCAAAGAACGGCAAATTGAAGTCGTTCCAGAAACTACTGGGTCAGATCGCCGCACCCGACAAACCCGCAGCAGGCAAACAATTTAATGCGGTCAAGCAGCAAATTGAATCGGCCTTTGATGTCGCCAAAGCTAGGGTCGAATCACTAGCATCCTCCGCGATGGTGGGCCAAGATGGGCCGTTTTTTGATATCACGTTGCCAGGACGCGAATTCCACATCGGCCGACTGCATCCCATTACGCAGACAATCGATGAACTGAAAGACATTATGGGTCGCCTCGGATTTTCTGCGGCCGACGGTCCGGAAATCGAGGATGAATGGCACAATTTCGAAGCCCTAAACATTCCCTCCACTCATCCCGCTCGCGATCCGTTGGAGAATTTCTACCTGTCAACCGTTCGCGCAGACCAACGACAATTGCTGCTGCGCAGTCAAACCAGTACTGTGCAAATCCGAGTCATGGAAACGACTCCACCGCCAGTGCGCATCATCTCCTTGGGTCGGGTCTACCGACCCGATACAGCAGACGCAACGCACTATCCCATGTTCCATCAAATGGAAGGTCTGCTGGTTGACCGGCACGTAACCATGGCGGACTTAAAGAGTGTTTTACGAATGTTTGCTTCAAGTTATCTCGGTAAGGATGTCCATATTCGTTTCCGGCCATCCTTTTTTCCATTTACAGAGCCCAGTGTGGAAGTCGACATGAGTTGGCAAAAAGGCTGGATGGAGTTCGGCGGCGCGGGTATGGTCGATCCCAACGTCTTGCGTGCCGTGGGATACGATCCCGAACAGTTTAGTGGCTTCGCCTTCGGTTTGGGTGTCGAACGTCTTTGTATGCGTCGCCACGGAATCACCGACATCCGCGAATTCTATAAGAACGACGTGCGATTTCTGCATCAGTTTTGAACGCAAGACACGAACTATGATCATTTCCTGGAACTGGCTCAGAGAGTACGTGCCAATCCAAGTCACGCCAGCAGAGGTCGAGCAACGACTCATGATGGCTGGATTGAACCATGAGTCCACTTCTCCCGTCGGAGAGGATTTGGCAATTGACTTGGAGATTACCAGCAATCGGTCCGACTGCCTGGGCCATCTGGGAATCGCCCGGGAGGTGTCCGTGTTGTTCGATTTGCCGTTGAACAAGCCAGCGGCAGAGCTGCACGAGGGAAAAACACCCACGCCCGATCTCACGTCCGTGGAGATCCAGTGCCCAGACCTATGCCGACGGTATTCGGCGAGGGTCATTCGCGGAGCCAAAATTGGCCCCAGTCCAACTTGGTTGGCGCAGCGCTTAACGACGATTGGTATGGCGCTTGTGAACAACGTGGTCGACGTCACCAACTATGTGATGATGGAATCGGGGCAACCGCTGCATGCATTCGATTTCGCTCGTCTGCGCGGCCGACGCATCATTGTTCGCGAGCCTCATAAGGGAGAACAACTTCAAGCCATTGACCATCACATGTATGCCTTGGAACCGCGCATGTGTGTGATCGCCGACGAACGCTATCCTGTGGCATTGGCCGGCGTCATGGGTGGTGCCGAAACCGAAGTCACTCAGCGCACCACGGAGCTGCTAATCGAAGCGGCCGATTTCAACCCGGTTTCCATACGTAGCACAGCACGCAAACTGGGTCTGCACAGTCCATCATCCTATCGATTTGAACGGGGCGTGGATCCTGCCGGCGTCGACTGGGCCAGTCGTCGTTGCTGCGAATTAATTTTGGACGTAGCCGGCGGCGATTTGGCCGTTGGCTCGGTGGACGTGGGACAGGCTGCGCCTCATCGGCAACCCGTTGTGTTGCGATTCTCACAATTGAAGCGCATTTTGGGGATCGAAGTCCCTGAGCATGACGTGCGCCGAATTTTAAAGGCACTCGGTCTACAAGAATCCGGATCCAGTAGCGATGCTATTATCACCGTCCCACCCAGCTGGCGTGGCGATCTATCGCGAGAAATCGATTTGGTCGAAGAAGTCGCGAGAATACATGGCTATGACAAAATACCCGAGGATGTGACCGTTCCGATGGCCCCGTCTCATCGTTCCCATCTCGACCGAGTACTGGATGACGTCCGGCGAGTTCTAACCAGCTGTAGTTTCGATGAAGCGCTGACGACGAGCGTCGTTCGGGCCGAGTTGTCTACGGCCTACTCTCCATGGACGGATGAGGAACCGATTGTATGCGGGACGCCATTGCTGAAGGGCGCCGATCAAATGCGGCGGAGTTTAGTCCCTAGCCTGCTGGAGGCTCGTCGAATTAACGAGTCCTTAACAAATCCCGCTTGCGAACTTTTCGAAATCGCACGAGTTTACCTACCGAGTGCCGGAAAACTCCCTGACGAACAATGGACGTTGGGTATGATAAGCGGGCGGGCGTTCGGGGTGTTGAAGGGCGTGATCGAGGCACTGTTACAGGCCCTTCGAATCCAAGCTCAACTAGAAGTGCAAGCGGGAGGGGCGACCATGTTGGATCCTCACCGATCCTGCATGCTGAAGCTAAATGGAGCGACGTTGGGCTTCCTGGGGGAGCTTTCGGTCTCCGGCTTGAAGAAGTTCAGCTTGCGCGAAGCAACATGCGTTTGTGAGCTGAATTTGGTTTTATTGGCGGAGAAATCCAAACCTGTCGTAAAATTCCTGTCTCAAAGCGCGTTTCCTTCCATCACTCGTGACCTCAATTTAATTGTGGACGAAACGACGTGCTGGTCAGATATGTCCACCGTCATCGCACAAGCGACCGGAGAGTATCTAGAAAAGCTTGGGTATCAAGAAACCTACCGCGACACGGCTAAGGACGGCACGAATAAGAAACGAGTCCTATTTACGGTCACGCTGCGCTCTTTCGAGCGCACGTTGACTAATGAAGAAGCAGATAAAACTCGAGATGCGGTGGTTCGTGCCTGCGGAAAGACGTTTGGCGCGAGATTACTCGTTTAACTTTAACGTAGCCTAAGCCAGCAAGGGACGCGCCACCCGGCGTGCACTCCTAAATCACCATCCCTCCGTCCACCTGCAACACGGCACCCGTGGTGAATGAGCTGGCGTCTGAGGCAAAGTAAATCGCTGCACCAATGAGCTCATCCGTGCTACCGATTCGTCCTAAAGCTTTCATCGAGGTCACGGATTCTTCGAGTTCCGGATCGGACCACAATGCCTGGCTAAGCTTAGTCTTAATCAGTCCGGGACAAATGCAGTTCACACGAATACGATGCACTCCCAGTTCGCGAGCCATCACCTTAGTCAGCATGATTAGTCCAGCCTTAGACACGGAATAGATGCCCTGCATCGGCGAAGCGGTTAGACCAGCGATGGATGCGATGTTGATGATCGATCCTCCATCACCGCTCACCATTTTCTTGGCCAGCAATTTGGACAGCAGATAAGGAGCTCGTAAGTTGGTTTCCATCGTCTTGTCCCAAGCCCACTCCTCCGCGTCAACGATGGGCCCAAAGTACGGGTTCGTGCCGGCATTATTGACGAGTATGCCTACCGATCCGAAGCGCTGCTCGGCAGCAGCGACCAGCCCCTGGAGGTCATCCGGAACGCCGACGTGGGCGGCAACGCCCTGCACTTGGGCGGCATGCGAATTCAGCTCACGAATCGCTGCCTCCACATTTTCCTGTTTGCGGCTGCAAATCGTGACCGTCGCGCCCGATTCGAGAAATCCTCTGGCAATTGCCAGACCAATTCCCCGAGTACCGCCGGTGATAATCGCGTTCTTATTTGCCAACGAGAAACCGCCATACATGCCAAGTTTCCTTTTGCGATGTTCGATCATATTTCCCCAGTTGCAAGCGCTTGAACGCCAGCGACGC
>JANNPR010000032.1:0-2129 GCA_031400345.1 Planctomycetota bacterium
ATCCTCGACACGCGCAACGATGGACTGATATTTCGGCCAGATGTCGATTTTGATGTCTGACCATTCGCGCTCATATGGCGCGGCCCCGATATATTCACGCCAGCTTGGAATGGCCTCGGGGTTATTACGGTAATGGTTACACATCTTAGCTTTTCAGCACGCTTGACGTCAGTTAGCGAGTCTCATTTACGAGAGCGGGAGCCTGCAACGTGCCGCTTGATTGTTGGCTGGCTGGCTGTATTGGCGCAAAGGTTGAATATTCCATTGACCCTAAACCAGCTAATTCCGCTTGATTTTATGCACAGGAGGCATACTTTATATAAATCATAGGGAACTATGATTGCTCGCAGGGGTCAATAACCTGTACCGGAAGGAGTCCGATTGAGCACTTACAGCAACCGGCACACAATGCTGAAAATCACCGTCCGCTTTCAAAAGCGTACTGACGGCGGACTACGTGCGTGGAGCGATGACGTTCCAGGTTTTGTACTTTCTCATTGCGACCCACGCTCCGTATTGGATGATGTAGTACCGGCTCTAGAAACCATTTTGGCGGCGATGTACGACTGTAATGTCATAGTGGCGGAACTATCACCCCCCGACCAATTTACGCTTGAGCCGGAACTTATGATCGAACCTTATATGGTTCCCGCGCAACGCGAGTATGCATCTCAAGTTTGTTAATGGCGCTCAATCGGCTGCCCAAGGCCAAGTGGGAGGCCGAACTAAAGTTCTATGGCTGCGCTCCGCTTGAAGGAAAAACTCAGCTTAATACGGCAGATTGGTGGCGTTGGCCTTGGGGCGGCTCTCCATTCACCGTCCCGGTAGAGCCAGACGGCTTTTGCGAATTATGGGCGTTTCAACGGATACTCGCTAACATGGCAACACTGGCCCCAGACGACTGGGAGTTTCCTAAAAAATAATGTGCGCCACCTAATCAACCGCCACGGCCCATTGTGCTATTCCTTGCAATGATGGCGCTGGTATTTGGATGGAGATAACTGATGGATTTACCTGGTCGGGTCCGACGACGGGAAACGTTTTAGCGGCGTTTACCGGTTTCCCGATTTGATAGCATGCCAGTTGTCAGACTTTTAAGATTGTCATCGCGCTGCCGCTGCCGACGATATTTTTGCCTGTGAGAATTGTGGCGAAGTTTACCTATTGCGCCCATCGCTGCCAAAATCAGCAAAGCAAGAAGAGCATAAGCTATCAAAATTCGAGGTTCGATGGCAGTTTCTCCGCAACGAAAATGTCGTTGCATTCCTGCCCCATCAACCACGCAAACGAAGAGAAGTTCCGCTATTCTCGCTCAATACGACAACCGAATTTTTCCGCACATCGGGTTAGGAATGTTAAAGGCCAGTCAGAAGTCGCACAAAAACTGACTGGCCTAACCCCTCTGCCAGTCCCCTGCGGACGAACGGCCAAGAGCCACGCTCAGATTGAACCGACGGCCACAAAAATCAATATTCTAAAAACGCGGCTACGACCAGTGCATCGATTTGGGACATTCTTGTTACGGCGCTGGAACTGGCATCAATTTGATGACGCCGAATATCGTGCCATCATCCTCATCGCCCACAGATTTTGACTAGCGCCAATCGTCCCGGATGACGGCATATTGTTCCAGCACCATCTGATCGCCAACGTCTCGACCGTTCACCGTCACGCGGCATAGACGGCGCTGGTATTGGTCGCGGCCATTGCACTGCAGAATCCCGCCCACAATCAATTCAACCAGCCGTTGACGGGCTTTCTCGGCTAACGGTCGGTCATTCCACCGACCCCGCCTGAATTGAAGCTCAGGCGCGTCGATAGGGCCACTGGCAGCAACGAGACGAACCTTGTCGCCATCGCAGAGCCGGAAGGTATCGCCATCGGTCACGCTAGCAACGCAAAGAGCGAGCGCTTCAAGCATAGCTGGCAACCATCCCTGCAACCGCCACTATCAGCAACAGCGTGAAAGCAATCTTTGTCCGCAACTTGGTCGGCGTCGGATCCCGGTCGTCGAAGTCGATCATCATGGCTTAGGCCTTTCCCCTCAGTGCAGGCGTCATAGCGTAATGTAGATGTAATTGACCTTAATCAACGATTGTAGACCGTCCACCTATCGACGCGACCAAATC
>JANNPR010000095.1:0-3298 GCA_031400345.1 Planctomycetota bacterium
CCCGTGCTTATTGAAATCCAGCCGAAATCGAAAACGGTAGTCTGGGCTTTCGATGGCTTTTCAGTGTTCGGCAACAACGTATCGAACACGTTGGTCTTGGAAACCGGCATGGGTGTACTCCGATGATTACTCTGTCTCACCCTACTGGCACGTCTCAGTCGGGTTCATCGGGCTTTTTCTTGAGCTCGTAGAACTGCAGCAAATCCGAGAACGACCGCAACGGCTCTTTACCGTCTTCCATTGCCTTCGTAATAGGAACGACCGGTTTGGGCTTTTTCTGCGGCATTGGACGTCGGGTCTCGAATTTGGGGGGACGTGCACCCCGACCACCGCCACCGCCTCCTCCTGCAGCACTGCGTTGATGCCTGGCGGCCGAATGTGGCGGAGGCGGAGAGCCACTCGGTTGGCCGTCGCTCACAGACCGGGTCCCGTCTTCAGCCTGTCGAGGAGCCCGCTCTGGACCGCGACTGGGTTTCTTGGGGATGGGACGTTCTGATCCTGGCCTGATCGCCGTTAGGGACACCCGACGCCGCGCTTTATCGACTTCGATTACCCAAACCTTCAACACATCCCCGACGCTGACTACCTCATGAGGGTCGCGCACGAAACGATCTGCCAATCTGCTGATATGCACCAAGCCGCTATCCGAAATTCCGATATCGACAAAGGCGCCAAAATCGACGACGTTCAGCACCGTTCCCGACAGCTCCATTCCCGGCTGTAAATCTTCCAATTTGATAATTCCACGCCGAAATACGGGCGGTGACAAATCTTCACGTGGATCACGCCCAGGTCGACTCAGCGCGGCAAGCATGTCGCTAAGGGAAAGCGAGCCAATATCCAATTCTTGCGCCAGGGCGGAAATGTCGACCTTCGCAATCGATTGAGCGAGCGGACGCGATTCAGGCGCTACAGAAATGATTTGCACCGGAGCACGCGCCGAATCGGATGGGGCTGGCTCGGATGGGGCTGGCTCGGATGGGGCTGACTCGGACGGCACACGCGATTGGAAAGGATCGGACCGGGATTGTTCGGAGAGTGCCTGTTCGGGTGGCCCCTGATCGGCAGGAGGCTGATCGGCAGGAGCCTGATCGGCAGGAGCTTGGTTAGGGGGGTCCAATGGGGCGTCTGAAGATACAGTCACCGGCTGGACTACAGCAACTGGAACTACAGCGACTGGAACGGTAGGGGGCTTCGGCGAGTTCACTCGCAAGTCTTCCACGGAAAAATTCAACCGTTCCAAAACTCGCTTGGCATTCTCGTAACTTTCAGGATGTATCCAGGTCGCGTCTAGGGGATTGTCGCCGTCGATAATCCTTAGAAAACCAGCTGACTGAATATAAGTGGCCTCCCCTACCCCAGGCACTTGTCGCAACTGTTCCCGATTGCGGAACGAGCCGTGTTCACGGCGGTAGTCGTAAACTCGCCGGGCAGTTAGTTGATTCAAACCGGAAACGTAGCGCAGCAACGCAGGGCTAGCGGTGTTGACATCAACGCCAACATAGTTAACGCACGATTCCACGACGGCATCCAAGGAATCCCGCAAGTGCTTGGCCTTCATATCGTGCTGATACAAGCCTACACCAATGTTGGCGGGATTAATCTTTACTAGCTCCGACAATGGATCCAGCAGACGACGCCCGATTGAGATGGCGCTGCGCAAAGTTGGGTCGTAGTCGGTCAGTTCTTCGCGTCCGATGGGACTTGTCGAATACTCGTTCGTGCCCGCCTCATTTACAATCACATAGGCTACGTCTTGACCTTGCAGTTCATTGGCAATGATTTCGGAGACAACTTGTTCGGTCCCACGACAGCCCGCGCCATTCCCAATGGCGATGACCGACAACTTGTACTGTTGGACTAAGTTGACAAGTTGAGCTCTTCCTTGAGCGCGCCATTCATCCTTGCCGACAATGTGTAACACGCCATGGCTAAGGACATTGCCGAACTCATCAAGCGCCACCATTTTGCATCCGCTGCGGAATCCCGGATCAATCGCCAGAATTCGGCGACCCTCGACGGGAGGCTGCAGCAGCAAATGGCGCAGATTCCGTACGAATACATCCAGCGCACGCGACTCTGCCATGTCCGTCAGGTCACGACGCGCTTCCCGTTCAAGGCTCGGGACAATTAGGCGAGTCAGTGCGTCGCGAAGACAGGCCCGTAAGAATTCGGCATAAGGATGTTGCGGTGGTATTAGCAGTTCATCTGCGACGGTTTCGATGGCCGCAACATCCGAATCGATTTTGATGCGTAAAATCTTAGCCCGCTCGCCACGATTCAATGCCAATACGCGATGCGGCGGAATGCGTACCAGTGTCTCCGAGAACTGGAAGTAATCCTTGAACGCCGCTTCCATCATGCGGCGTTTTTTCTCTCGCTGTTTTGATTTACGATCCGCCGTTCGGGAACGCTGAACTTGCATTGCCCCATTTGGCCGCACCTCAGCCGCTATGGAACGGCTTGGCAACGGAACCAGTGATGAATCGGAGGGCGCTGGATCGGACGGATCGGTCGGATTGGTCGGACCTGACGGATCGGAAGGCGTTTGATGGGATGGATCCAACGAAGAGGGATCCGTCCGAACCGTCGAATCGGAAACCCCATGATCGGTAGGCGAGTCGGCCTGAGCAAAGTCGTGGTCGATCTCCGCAGTTTCGTCTTCTGCCTGACCAGCCTCGTCTTCTGCCTGACCAGCCTCGTCTTCTGCCTGACCAGCCTCGTGGTCTACGTGGCTTGTTTCGTCGTCTGCCTGGCTAGTTTCGTCGTCTGTCTGGGCACTTTCCAGCGCGTCACCGTCCGTCGTTGGCGCCGGGTCGTCAGAACGAGCGGCACCGCTTGCGCTCGGCTCGTCAGGCGAATGCACTTCCGACGTGGACAACGGCGAGTCGACGGAAGACACGGAGACAGCAGACAACTGGGCCTCGGTTTTTTCCATCCAATCGACTCGCGAACTTACGAGACGACCGGTGCGCTGCATAACCTTTCGCAACTGATTGTGTAGCTCGGTGTTTTCACTGAACGTTTCTGCCAATAGATGACCGACGCCTGCCAGGACCTCAGCAACAGCGGTCGGCTCGGGTAATTGTTGTGCGAAGTCGGCGGCACGTTGTTCCAAGTCGGGGGCTGGCGCAGCAGCGGACAGTATTTCTCGCGCGAACGGTTCTAACCCACGCTTCCGCGCCAGGGTTGCCAGCGTTTGCTTTTTCGGTCGAAACGGAAGATAGAGATCTTCAAGTATCTTTGGTGAATTCGCGGCCTGAATTTCCGCAGCGAGGTGTGGCGTGAGCTTGCCTTG
>JANNPR010000818.1:0-3226 GCA_031400345.1 Planctomycetota bacterium
AGGAACTGGGGCCAACTTTCCTCGGCCTCGCCGACGAAGATGACATCTGCCAAGTCGCCGAAATAGTCCTCGTCCACGCTCACCCATGGTCCACCTACTACCGTGAAAACGTCGCGGCGCTTGAGCTCCGTCAGAATTTCACGCAAGCGAAAACGCTGGACACTCATGCCGGTCAAGCCAACAATGTCGGCTCGCGCCAGCCGATCGAAGTCGATCGTCTCGACATTCTCGTCCACTAAAGTGACGTGGTGCTCTGCGGGTGTCAGTGCAGCCAACAATGGCAAACTGGCGACTGGCATGTTGGCCCGTTTGCCGAACAGCCCAAGTGCGTGTTCGAAGCCCCAATAAGAGATTTCAAACCGCGGATTGATCAGGACGATGTCAGCCATACTTCCGTCCGGTGCCTCCTACCGAGAAAGCACTCTCAAAGCATCTTGAAGCGATCAGATGGCAATGCGATTTTACACGGGACAATTGGCCGCACAATTGGCCTGTAGCACGAACCCGCCTGAGATGTCGTGAACCGACGCCCGACACTTGATAGAAATCGACGTCTGGCGGAATCATCCCTTGTAGAATCCTCGTTACATAGCAATTAGTCCCGGTGCCCGATTAAAGGTTGCTTTCGTTCCACAATGGGCGGCGTTTTACCGGCCATCTCGGCATTGAGGGCAATGAATGGCTTCCACTCTTCGGGCACATTGTCCTCGTGGTAAATTGCCTCAACGGGGCATTCCGCAACGCAGGCGTAACAGTCGATGCATTCTTCAGGGTCGATGTAGAGCATCTGATCACCTTCATGGAAACAATCGGCGGGGCACACCACTACGCAATCGGTGTACTTGCAGCCAAAGCAGGGCTTCGTCACGACGAATGCCATTTTGCACCTCGGGTTGGAAAGTCAAGTTCCATGTTTCTACTCCGAGAGTACATGCCCGTTTGAAAGCCCAGGTGGCCAACAATCGCAGAAGAAGTGGGCAGGGAGGTCAGGGCTTTTGCCCAAAACATCGAGTATTGTGGGGATTTTCTACGCTTGCGCGGCAGGCTTCAATAATCGGGTTAGAATCTCCTACGGCCGATCCCATTCACGCTTGGCCGACGTAACGAGGGGATGAATGCTACCGGAAACCTCAGCCGAACTTCTCGCAAGGTACTGTGGTGGCGACGAGCAAGCTGCCGACGAGCTGTTTTGCCGATATGTCGCGAGGCTTACTATCCTTGCCCGCAGCCGGCTCGCTCCCAAAATGGCCAGCCGAACCGATCCCGAAGATGTTGTCTTGTCGGCGTATCGGAGTTTCTTCATTAGCGCCCGCGAGGGACGTTTCTGCCTCACTCGCAGCGGAGACCTGTGGCGATTGTTAGTCTCGATCACGATGCACAAGCTACATCGGCAAGTCCGCAGGCACAGCGCGACCAAGCGATCCGTGACGACAGAAGAATCACTGACGTTGACTCCTGAGGAGCAATTGCCTTTATCTCGGGATCCCTCTCCGGAAGAGGCGATCGAAAGTGCCGATCAATTACAATTCCTGCTGTCGAGACTGGACCCGTTTTCCCGCCGCGTTCTCGAACTACGCTTGCAGGAAGAACCGCTTTCAACAATCGCAGCGGAAACAGGCCGATCCGAGCGTACGGTTCGACGAATGCTGCGTGCTATAAAGCAGCGACTGACCGAGCAACTCAAGTGTGACAACAATGACTGATTTCGGAGATTCAGAGTCACGGATTCTAGATTTCGAACGAGCATGGCAAAGTGACAGTCCACCTGACATTGAGAATTATCTTGGGAGCGGTGGCGATGAGCAAAGCGGCCATCGCGTGCTAGTCGAACTTGTTTGTCTTGACCTCGAATACCGCTGGCGCCGTTCTGCATTAGATAAAGTCTCGCCAAAGCTGACGTTAACAGATTACGTCGACCGACTTCGTGAACTGCGCTCACTCGACGATCTACCGCTCGAACTTATTGAAGAGGAATACCGTGTCCGCTGGCGCTGGGGAGATCGACCGGCACATGACGTGTTTGTTGGACGATTCAAACGCCGACAGGCTGACATCTTGCGGACGCCTCATCGACTCGATCGCGAAATGCGCGAAGAGCGTGAAAGTTCCTTTATCGCACCGATAGAAGCTAGAGCGGGACACGAATCGGGCTCATCCACAAGGCAGCAACCGGATCCACGAGCACCACTCGCTTTCAACGACTATGTGCTACAGGAAATGCTGGGAGTAGGAAGGATGGGTAGGGTCTATCGAGCTTGGCATAGAACTCTTCTAAAGCATGTCGCCGTGAAGTACTTGCGAAAATCGTTTCTTCGCAATCGAGAAGCCGTGAATCAGTTTGTTCGTGAGGCGAACATCGTTTCTCAGTTGCACCACCCTGGAATTGTCGAAATCCACGGGCTGGGGAGCACCCCAGGAGGTGGATATTTCATCGCTATGGACCTTGTGGATGGCGCGGACCTGTCGCGCTTTGTCATGTCGGGGGAGATAAGGCTAACGGATGCTCTGCAGTGGACGATTCAAGCGTGCAAGGCAATAAGTCACTCACATGAATGCGGAATTATTCATTGTGATTTGAAGCCCGCTAATCTTGTGTTGGGAAAAGATGGGAGAGTACGAGTCACTGATTTCGGTCTAGCTCGATCGACCTCAGATGTAACTCGGCTATGGGACCGAATCCAAGGCACCGCGGCGTACATGGCACCAGAGCAAATCTCTGGCTGGTGGGGCGAAATAACTCCACGAACCGATGTGTATGGGCTCGGAGCCGTACTTTACGCTTTGCTAACAGGAAGGTCACCCCATGTTGGTTCGACGTTGACCGATATTCTCTCACTCGTCGTCTCTGGCGTTAGAGTGGTTTCGCCAATCGAACTTCGTGGAAACGTACCCGTTGCGATCAACGACATTTGCCTGCGGTGCTTAGCCAAATCACCTCGAGATCGATATGACAACGTGAGGAACCTGATCGACGCATTGGATGGATTCGACGTTACACAGGTGTAGTTGCCGGATTCATTTTGTATCGCAAAACAATCCATTTGAGCGGCGACTCTCCTTCGAGATATCTCATGCGGCGACAGCTCTGAACGTGTGCGGCGCCTTGACTTCACCGCGCGTAAGTCGAGATTTCAATACCCGGCTTCACCAATACACTGAACGTGTTCTGCCCATCAAAATTCCTCCGGATAACCGATTCCTGTATTTGTCCCCGTTACTGAACCTG
>JANNPR010000132.1:0-7291 GCA_031400345.1 Planctomycetota bacterium
AAAATGGTGGGTCGATGACAGTGTGCCACTGGCCGCCGCCGGAGTTGACGTGGATTACACCGGATGGCTCATTCGGCGGCAAGCCAGTGCTGGAACGGTCGAACAACATAGCCGGTCTGCGGCCGATAGCAGTTGTAGGACGAAACAATTCGCATCATTTGCTCCTACGTTGTTCTGCACTGGCTTGCCGTCGAAATAAACTTTGCTGAACATCATAGCCGACTTCGGCGGCGGCCAGTGGCACACTCGCCGCCCATCTTTTTGCGACGGGGGTGGCACGTCCCTGAGCTTGCGAAGGGCGTGTGAAAGCGGAGCAACAGCCCGGGATGGTCACGCCAATCGGAGTTCACCCGCCCTTCGCCGCACGTTCCTCGCGTATCAGAGCGTGCCACCCAGACGGAATGCAGCCAAGGAGTAGGGGTGGGACATGCGGAGCACCTGTGTCTGCCCACTGCCCACTGCCGACTGCCCACTGCCGACTGTTCTATGCTGCCGCTTCGCCCTTTTCTGCTGACGCCGGCGACTCCCACCACAGCAACCCATCGTCGGAAAACTCCTCGTCCCAATTTTCTACCAAGTCGTAAGCCGGGCGTGGATTGTCTAACGTGTCATCGTCTGCCAATCGATATTCCAATTCGTCATCCAATTGGGATTCGGAGGCTTCGTCTTCGGCCAACGAGAACACTTCGTCGGGTTCTTCGACAACGGGTGCCGGTGGAGTCTCCAACTCGACAGGAGGTGTATTGACGGACACCAAGTCCACTACGGGCTCGTGGACCGGAGCGACTTCCACGAAGGCCGGTGCGGGTTGCGGTTTGGGCATCGATTTAGCTTCACTACCCGCGACCAAGTTACTTGGTAACAGACGAACATCCACATCATGGCGATGGAACATCGCCTGAATGTGATCGTGGCAGGTGAAGAATAAAAGCTGATGTCCTTTCGAGGCAAATTCGTTAAGCGTACGGACCGCCGCCTCCGTGCGCCGCCCGTCCAAATTGACCAGCACATCGTCTAGCACCAACGGAATCTGAATTCCGCGACGGGCATAAGCCGCAACCAGAGCCAATCGCAGACTGAGGAACACGGCTTCCCGGGTGCCGCGGCTGAGCAAGTCCATTGTCAGACAAGTGCCGTGCTTATCATCGACGCGCAAAACGTGCGAACCGAGCGGCGTCCAAATCCGTGCGTATTTACCGTCCGTGAATTGTTCCAGATAGTCGGACGCTTCACCCAGAGTCTCCGGTTGTCGCTCGGCCTCATACGTGTCTCGTACGACCTCAAGCATCTGCAGAGTTGAAGCCAGCTTTTGCCATCGTTGGGTAGCAAGTTGAATTCGGTGTTCGACACACGCCAACTCTAAACGAGCCTGATCGAGTCGCTTGTTCTCCGTCAACGATTTCATTTCCTGGTTTATCTCGCCACGACGTTGATGCAGTGCCGCCAGCCGAGATTGCGATTCCTGAAGTCGCGTGGTGAGCGTTTCCCGACGCTGCTTTAATCCCGGGGGATCGTTTGCAGCCAGTTCTTTCTCGACTTCATCCTCACCGCAAAACCCGGCAATAATCGTGGCAACTTGCTCGTTAAACTCCTGCAGTCGGTTGGATAAACGGGCGATTTCTTCGAGCTTTGCCGTGCGATCGCGTAGCTCAACCTCATCCGCGACACGAGTGGCAGCGAACAGTGCTTCTCGGCTGCGGGTAATCAAACGCAGGCGACGCCCTTCTTGAGAAATTGACTTTCGCAAACCGCGCTCTTCGGCCACAAGTTCGCGGCGTTTCGTGGTGATTTCCCGCTGGCTGCTCAGCAGGCTAGAAAGCTGCGTGAGTTGCACATGCGGGTCCTCCCCAGCAGTCGCCAGACCCACGTCGCGAGTCAGTTGGCAGATTCGATCTACCATTGCTGCGCGTTCAAATCGCAGCTGATCCAGCTTCTGCTGGTGTTCAAGAATCGTCGCACGAAGTTTTTCGGTCTCGTGATAGTGGACCGCAAGGCGGCGAACATGTTTGGGTGTGAGCGTGGCGGGCAGGCCTGCGTGCTGTAGGGCACGTCGCCAACGGTTGCGGGCCTCACGGAATTCGTCGGCCGCAGAAGACTCGCGGTTCTTCGCCGATTGGCTCTTCTTGTGAGCGTCCCGCCGATCTTCCTCCAAAGGCGCCATCGCCTCCAATTCTTTCAGTTCTCGCTCGGCAGTTACCAGTCGACTGCTGTAAGGACCACTGCCACTGGGCAATAACTGTTCCAATTCGTCCCGTTCCGTGGACGCCCGTTCGAGCTCCATGTCCAACGATCTACGCCGCTCGGAGCAGTTCTCGAACTCGTCCCTCTCCGTTCGTTCCACCACCACCTTCCAGGCGATCGAGACAAAAATGCATAGACCGCCCATCAGGCCGATGCCCCAACGGATCTCGCTACCGATGTACCAGTAGTAATCGCCAAAGATCCCGCACAGAAGCAACACCATACCAAACACGAACATCAAACCCACGACGCCGAGTACTCGAACACGGGTCAGCTGATCATCCAGTAAGTCGTTGTGCTCCCCTTCCAGCTCTTGCCGCAGACGCAGCATCTGCTCCATGCGGTCTTCCATTTGCACTCGGCGGCGCAGATTCTTGACCAGGTCGCTTCCCTGTTGTAAGGCGTCACCCAGGTCGTCTTTTTTTCGTTCGGCGAGTTCTTCCTTCAACTGTCCAGCCGTTTCATCTACGCGTTGCTCAATCTGACGCTTACGGCGTTTTGCTAAGGAACGTTTCTTCGCACAGTCGGTGAGCACTCGGGCTGGACCATTCAGCTGCTCGACGATGCGGGGCGACACGATCGGTGTCGATGAAAACTCCAGACCGCTGTCGCTGGCCAGTTTCTCCTCTTGCTTGGCCAGGTCTTTTTCGGACAACCCAAGTTGTTTCTCGACCCGTTCAATTTGGCCGTCTAGTGAGGCAATCCAAGGTGCATACTCGCAGACGGCTTCGATCCGTGAGGACTGTTCCCAAAGCGGTTTATTGATCGGTTGAGCCGCCAATTCGCGACGCACCTGGCGACGGCGCAGATCGAGCGGTTTAATTTTTTCGCGTTGTTGTTCCAATTGGACATTCAACTCGTCCAGTCGCGGGAGGCAGCCCGCGGGGAGCGGTTCGACATGGCCAATGACACGCAGCTCTTTATTGGTATCGCTACGTCCGCGCCATTTATCCCTAACTTTAACAGCGATTTCCACCACGCGCGCCTCGCGATCAAAACGCACAATGTTGGCTTCCAGCTGTCCCACCTCTTCGGCCAAGGCAATTCGCTGTTTCGCAAGATCCATCCAGCGTCTGGTCTGTTGCCGCAATTCGGCAATTTCACTCTGCAGCTTCTGTTGCTGCTGGTGCAGTGAAGTCAATTCGCAGGTCTGCTCACTGGCGTCCAGAATGCGACGACGGGACACGTCCAATTCCCGCATCACTTCCACTAACGAAACACGATCCACTCCGCTAGCCAGATTATATAAATGCTCGGCCGCTTGAGTGTCATTCAATGTCGCCAGTTCCTGCAATTCGCGGATACCGATGGCGAAGACATTGTTGAAGATCGATTCATCGACCCCCGATAGCAACACGTCCAACAGATGCTGCCCCTGGCGTTTTCCACTGTCCGAAAGGACGATCACTCGCCCTGCGGGGTTTCCGTCCTCATCTTGTGTCAGGCGCCGTTCGACGACGTACTCACCGCTGTGACTTCTCGCGCGGATCATTCCGCCTGGCACGCCTCCGTGCACAGGAGGCAAATAGAGTGTGCGGCGTTCTTCAGAAAAACCGTAGAGAACGGTGCGGACGAACTGCATCAGCGTCGTTTTGCCGGCTTCGTTTGGGCCGTAAAACAACGTCATGCCTTCGTTTAATTCTTTGACGGAAAGGGAGTTCCACACCCCGAATCCGTCGACGTGCATGTCCGTGATTTTCACGTCGAGATCCTCTCTTTACCGTAACGAGCCGTCCCCAGGGCCAGGTCCAGCGACCTCGCGTCATCACCCCGTAACAGCTCGACCCCCAACATGGCCGCCTCCTGCAGCACCCGGGCTCGCGTCGGCGAGTCCGCCAGCTTTAACATGTCGCCCCACTTATCGATGGCCTGCCGATCCGGCAGGTACGAATCCAGAGTAAACGGTCTTTCCGGATCTTCCTGAAAGCCCTTCAACGTACGCAGGAAGTCTCCCAGCAAGGAGTCCTCGTCGGCCCAGTCCGACGGCAGGGATTCGGGCGCCTCCAGATCGATCGAGACAGACCAGGCGGGCGGTTTCGCATTACCGAATTCTCCGCGTAGCCAGACCAGTAGTTCTTCTTCTAGCCCGGAGAACTTCGGCCCAGCAAAACGCCGCACACCGGCCAACCACCAAGAAACCAGTAGCGGCCTGCCGCCCGTCGATCCCAACCGGCTGCGCAGTTGATTTTGCATTGCCGTGCGAATCTCGTCACGTCCCGCGCCATCTCGTATGCGTACCCGTTCCTCTATCCAACGGATCGAGTCCGTTTCGATCATTCGCAAACGCACTTCGCCGGCCGAGTCGACCGAGACCAGAGTACAACCACGCGGTCCGCTATCCTGCGGCGAGAAGCCTTGAGGGGCGCCTGAATAGTGAATCACTCCCGCACCGGAATTAATGGTCCGCGGTTGAGTTAAGCCACCCAATGCCCAAAAATTAATCCCGTCGCGTTGCAATTCCTCCATGTCGGCGCCGCCACAAGCCGCCACGATGTGAAAATCCGCAGTGCGATCGTGCCGAAAATCTCCAGCTCGTATCGTAGTCTGGCCGCTCCAGCTGCGACCTAAGAGCGTTGCTATGGCCCGGTCGCCACGGAAGTGCGAAATCTCCTCCACACTAGTGGAAGGGAAGATCTGCACATTGCTGGGAAAGTTTGATTCGCTGAGCCAGTTCGCGGAAATATCCGATTGGCTGGCAGCCCAATAAATAGTGATGTCGTGTCGCCGTAATAACTCGAACTGCTCATGCAGAAAAGCCAGCGCGCGCGGGCCGGCTTCCGAGGTGTCGACGATATCCCCGGATAAAATGACGAAGTCCACTTCCTCGCGGACTGCTGCTTGGAACACGCGCTCGGCTGATGAATACGGAGCGTTCACGAACGAATCGTGCCATGGCTCAGGTACTTCAATCAAACCGCGAAGCGGTTGATCCAGTTGAAAGTTACTGGCGTGCAAAAAGCGAAACGATTCGGCAGGCATATTTGAGTACCTCCTTGCACTCCACACAGCACCTTCCTTAGCGACCGTCCTGCCGCGGAAGACGCAGTCGTAGGTAATTCCAGAGTCTACGGTTGCGGCGCGCTGATGCGAAGTCTAGCAAGACAAGGAAATCCACGCTATGTCGATCCATCCTGTGGGCACAAGCGCACAAGCTCCGCGTGTTAAATATGGGGTGTATACTGCTAGCAAGGAAGTCGCGCATTCCGAGTCCAAAAGTGTGCCACTGGCAGCCGCCGATTTTCTATTGGACGTGCAAGTCCGCTCCTTTCGGCGGCAGGCCAGTGCTAAAGCTGGTCGCAATCAGAGTTCAAGCGGGACCCAACGAACACCCTTTAGGTTCTGACCTTCCTTGGATTCACGCACTGGCTTGCCGCCGAATGACCTTAGATGACTATCATCGCCAACTCCGGCGGCTGCCAGTGGCACGCTTTCGACTTCGATATTCGGAACGCCAAAACCTTGCGCTTTGGGTTGGTACGACTCCTTAGGAGAACACGGTGATGGGGCACCGGGGCGTCCGTGCCCCTGTCCCATCACCGTGTTGGTGGTGGTCAATCAAATGCCCCAGCAGCCGAAACTGCTGAGGCTGCGAAATACTTAGGCGACGAGCCGTAGCTCGCCCATTCGCTCTTTTATGCCCTCAACAAATTCTTCAAAGATACGAACATCCAGCGCCGAGGCCGTGTCTGCCTCGGGATGGAACTGGGTACCTAGGGCGAACCAGTCGCCCATCTCACTCTCAATTGCCTCGACAACCCCGTCTGGGCAACGGGCTGTCACAGCAAACCCCGGCGCGACTGCGTCTAACGCCATGTGGTGCATGCTATTTACCCGGATTTCCCCGTCGCCATACACCCGTTCCATGAGCGAACCTGGCACGACCTCCAGCGAATGTCGATGGGCGGAATCGTTGGGTTCCTTGTGGGGAATTGCATTGGGCAAGTCTTCCGGAATATGCAAATACAAATTGCCTCCCTGGCTAACGTTGAGTAACTGCATTCCTACGCCGATCCCAAATAGCGGTAGACGTCGATCTCCTATCAGGCGAACTAACTTTCGATCGAATTTTTCACGACGTTTGTCCAGCGGACGAACGGTTGGATGCATCATGTATCCATCGTTGCGAGGATCCAAATCAGATCCGCCGATCATCACGAATCCTTGCAACGTTTCCAGAACGGCAAGGATATCTTTTTCGTTGTCAACTGGTGGCAGGATTACTGGAATCCCTCCAACTTGCGAGATGTAATCGAAATACCCGGCACTGAGGTAGGCATACGCCGGCGAATCTTTTCGTGCGGCGCGGTAGTCCAGGTTAACACCAATCATTGGCTTTCGACGCATCTAAATACTCCCTTAAAGTTCAGTTAATCCCCGATTCCCATCGGGGACGGAAAAACAAAAGCTGCTCTCCCCTATTAAAACGTCCACGCCTGATGATACGCACACGTCACGGCCTGCTTCCAATTCGGCTCGCGAAAAACCCCTAAGGGATTTGATATTTTCGATCTTGCCATGGTTATGAGATTAGGCGGGGCGGTGCACGAATACTCGCTAACACGACGGTTCAAAGAAGGTTTGAGCGTACATCCCTTTCGTCCGCTTCTTAAATCTCCGATTGTTGAACATCGAACTCAGAAACTGCGACACGAGATACAGAAATTGTGCATTCGCAAACGATCGACTTGGCGGGGGGTGAGTCTAGCCCGTGCTTTTGTAGAAGCAATAAGGGCCCAACAAACTGTACCCTGGCCCCACGCTTGCGCAATATCCTGTGCATGCTGAAGCTGCTAGCACACATTTCAGAGGTTCAGAAAACCATTCGACTTGCCAAATCGTCTTAACCCGTCAAGGTGCGGCACTGGCAGGCGCCGGAGTTGATTACGATAGTCAAATAAGGTTATTCGGCGGCAAGCCAGTGCGTGATGGGAATAGGGCCGGTGCATGGAGAAAAAGTTCTTAGGGCCGTTTTTTGTCCGATCTGAACGCAGATCGAGAACAGCTTAGACACTGGCTTGCCGCCGAAAGGACCGTTTTATGTTATCCAAGC
>JANNPR010000200.1:0-3735 GCA_031400345.1 Planctomycetota bacterium
CGCGCTCGCGCTGCATCTGCACATCGGCCAGCCGTGAAATCAGCGCGAGGCCGGTGCGCAAATGTCCGATCGCTTCACGATGCTCGGAGCGCTCGCTGGCGCGGCGCCCCGCAGCCAGCCAGCCGGCGACCGCGCGCTCGGCATCGCCCGCCTCGGCGCCAAGCCTCTAAGATCACATCGAAACAATCCGAGGGGCTGCGAGACGCAATGACCGGTATGGGACATTCGCCGTTTCGACCGTACAGTACCTGAAGCAAGTCCGCCTGCTCGGTTTTCGTGGGCAATCCCGTGCTTGGACCACCACGCTGCACGTTGATGATCAACATCGGCAGTTCGAGCATCATTGCCAGGCCCATGGCTTCCGCCTTCAAGGCGATTCCAGGACCGCTGGAAGCCGTGACAGCCATTTGGCCACCGAACGCGGCGCCAATTACCGAACACATGGCGGCGATCTCGTCTTCAGCCTGAAACGTGCGAACGCCAAAATTCTTGAACTTCGCAAGAGAATGCAAAATGTCGCTGGCGGGAGTGATCGGGTACGAACCGTAAAACACTTCTTTGCCGCTGAGCTGGGCGGCTGTAATCAGGCCAAACGCGATGGCCTCGTTACCCATAATCTGTCGATACTTGCCGGCCGGTAGCTTGGCCGGGTTGACGCGGTAGCTACTGACGAATGCGTCCGTCGTTTCTCCGTAATTCCATCCAGCCGTTAAGGCCCGGCGGTTGGCTTCGGCAATGTCCGGCTTGCTTCCAAATTTCTGCTGGATATAACGCAGAGTCAGAGCCGGGTCCCGCCCGTAGAGCCAATACACCAAACCCATAGCAAAGAAGTTACTG
Source organism: Planctomycetota bacterium (assembly GCA_031400345.1). GTDB lineage: Bacteria > Planctomycetota > Planctomycetia > Pirellulales > Pirellulaceae > JANNPR01. Next base: position 838 of record JANNPR010000200.1, read on the forward strand.
GAACGATCAGCGTCTTTATTGCTGACGTTCAGACCCTTAACCGACTCCCGAGTGATTTTGGTCATCGGAACTCGGAACAATTTGTAGACTTCCAGGCTGTGATTATCGAGCGGGTTAGCATCGTAACCGGCCAGTTTTAGATCTTTGGCCTCGAAATTGTCCTCATTTACGATCAGAATTCCGCCTTGTTCCAGATCGGAAAGATTCGACTTTAGCGCCGCGGGATTCATGGCGATTAAGGCGTTGACCCGGTCCCCTGGAGTAAAGATCTCGTGGGACGAAAAGTGGACTTGGAATCCGGAGACCCCAGCTAACGTTCCTTTAGGGGCTCGAATTTCCGCGGGAAAATCTGGGAACGTGGCAATATCATTTCCCAAATTGGCCGAGGTGTCCGTAAGTTGCGTTCCGGCCAGCTGCATGCCGTCGCCGGAATCGCCGCATAGGCGAACCGTCGCGCCTTCTACCTTGATGATTTCCTTGTGAGTGGTTTGGGCCGCCTCTTCAGTTATTGTCGACATAGATGACTCGTCCGCGTTTACGCGTGGTGACCTCCGATAAACATTTGAATTATTTCAGGACGTGTTGCGTGAGACAATGGTCGCGGTGCGCCCATTATGCTCCCTCGCGTTCCTGAGTCATTTGGTGTGGTGCGGGCGGAAGCGTGTAAACCACGCTGGGAAAGTGCTCAACTAAATAATGAAGAATTCCGGAAACCTTCAACATCCCCACCGCGCGCCCTTCGCCGTTAACCACCGGCAAGTGACGATACCCACCGAAGGACATCTTGCTGATGGCTTTTCCAACTGTATCGGTTGGAAGTAGAGTTACGGGTTTTTTTATCATGACGCTGTCTATCGGCACATCAAACGATTTGGCAGTTGCCATCGCTTTCAGCGCATCACGTTCAGTGAAAATGCCGACGACCCGACCTTGTTCGCAAATTAGAACTGCGCCTCGCTTCTGCTGCTGCATGTCCCGCATGACGTCGCGCAGTGATCGGTTGGGCTCAACGCATAGGGGATCAGCTGCCAACGCGTGATCAACCGTTTCGGTACTTAAGTTCAGATGAAAATCCACGGTGGTAACCTTGCCTCGTTCGACTAACGGGAAGGACGTTTGTACCCAGCGAACTCTAACATCCGACTTTGCAACATCCGATTCTGTGACATCCAACTTATCGTAAATATCGTACCATTATGGAGGCGTCGAATAGGAATTGCCGAAGGTGAAAATCGCTTCACTACATATTTCCTAGTCCACCTTGCCGCCCGTTGCCCAATCGTTATAGGCAGGTTAAGCAGGGTACCATTGGTTCGCCAACACGACAAGATATCTGTGGTAAAACAGATCGGTTAGGTGGGTTATTCCGATCTGGTGGGGAGGTCGACGTGGTAGCACCCTCGGCGTCCACATTGCATGGATTTCGCCATGCTTGATGAAAGGCTTGAAAAAAGGGCTCGATTTTCCCAGATTCAGCAGTGCGTGGGGATGCCGCTCGATATTCGCACCATGGGGGGGAATGATCGACGTATGCCGAATTTGTGTTCACCGAGTTTGAGTAACACCGTGGATGTTGACAGTTATATCTCCGAAAGAAGTCAAGATTCTGCTCCATTAGCCGCTCTATTGAGCTGTTGGTATCTGACAGGACCGACAGCCAGTGGCAAGACATCGGTGGGTTTAGAGCTGGCCCAGCGCCTGGGCACGGAGATTATTTCGCTGGACTCCATGGCACTATACAGGCATATGGATATCGGCACTGCAAAACCGACGGCTGCCGAACGACGAACTGTTCCTCATCATTTGCTGGACATTGTCGACCCCACAGAGAATTTCAGTTTGGCGGAGTATATCGCGGCCGCGCATACGAAAGCACGACAAATTAGCGAACGGGGCGGAGAAGTCTTGTTTGTCGGCGGAACGCCGCTCTATCTCAAGTCATTGTTGCGTGGCCTGTACCAGGGACCTCCTCCAGATTGGTCATTCCGCAAGCAAGTCGCGGAAGAGGTTCGCGTCGTGGGAATTGAAGCTCTGCATCAGCGTCTGGAACAGGTGGATCCCCTGTCCGCTGCCCGGCTCCATCCCAACGATATGCGGCGAATCATCCGGGCGCTTGAAATCTACAAAATCACCGGCCACCCGGTAAGCCATTTGCAAACGCAATTCGATCAAGCTCATTCGGCCGACAAGTGTCGAGTCTTCGTATTGGAGTGGCCCAGACAGGAATTGCACCGTCGCATCGAAGGAAGAGTCGAACGCATGTTCGCTCAGGGGCTGGTCCAAGAGGTTCGCCAGCTGCTGGACCGCTTTGGAGAGCTAAGTCGCACGGCATCTCAGGCCGTCGGCTATCGAGAGGTCATTGAACATCTACAGGTCAAACGCGATTTAACCGACACGATCGAACTAGTCAAGGCAAGAACCCGCCAGTTTGCGTTTAGCTTCGCAAATTTTAAATCAAAGACAATTTAACCTAGGAGAACTAATAGTTTCAATCAAGATTCAGTATTTTATTCCAGACAAAATGACAAAGCCTATTCAAAGTCAAAACAGCTCAAAAACTTTGCATATTAAAAAAGTATCGGTTGAAAAAGATAACAAGGAAAACATTGAAGTTGTTGGTAAAGCTAAGAAAATTTCATTTAAAGATCCAGCTCCACCAAAAACTTCAACATTATGTAAAACAACTGTTAAATCATATGTTCAATGTCAAGTAGTAAAAAGTATTCCAACAAAATTATTGCAATCAATTGATTCAATAATTCCAATGTCGCCAGTAAACTTACATCAAGTAAAGAAGGACTCTATAATAAGCTATTTATCAGGAGATCCTCTATCAAAAGCTGATGAAAGCAGCATACTTAAAGATATTGTTTCAATATCACCAGCTCACAGTTTTAT
>JANNPR010000220.1:0-3209 GCA_031400345.1 Planctomycetota bacterium
CGTGATCGTGCTAATTGCTTGGGGTGTGTGGCGAACAGTGGATCAGGCACGGGACGAGTTTGCAAAGTCGCAATTCTCGCTGTCTCAAGTGAATTTTGTTTTGCTGACATTGGCAGGAATGTTGTACGTGATTGGCATGATGCCGGCAGCGGTTTTTTGGTGGCAATCCCTTCGTGTCATGGGACAGGCTGCACAGTTTGGCGAGGCGATTCGGGCTTATTTTGTTGGTGGTCTTGGCAAGTATGTACCTGGAAAAGTTGCCGTTGTATACGTCCGCAGCGATATGGTACGTCGGCCTGGAGTTGACTGGCGAGTGGCGGCGGTCAGTGTATTCGTGGAGACATTGACGCTGATGGCCGTTGGGGCTTTTATGGGAGCCATATTGATTGCCATATCGTTTCCGGAACACAGGCAGTTTCTGTTGGGAGCGTTTGTAGCCGCGTTTGCCATTGGTATTCCATCCCTGCCCCCCGTTTTTCGCCGAATTGTTCGGTGGATTGCGGTTCGCAAAGGAACTCCGACGGATCATGATGTGTTGAAACAGCTGAACCTGGCTTTTATGAGCAGGTCTTGGTTGAGTTTGGCATTCGGATGGTTGGTGATGGGGCTAAGTCTACTGGCTATCCTTCACGCCATCCCGAATGCAAACGACGGACGACTATCGTTTCCGAGGGAACTTGCCTTAACCACGGCGTGTGTAGCTCTGGCAGTAGTGGCGGGATTTGTAACGATGACCCCAGCAGGGCTGGGTGCACGAGAGTACGTCATCATCCAGTTGTTAGGGCCTATTTACGGAGAGGTGACCGCAATCATTGCCGCAGCACTAATGCGGCTAGTGTGGCTAGTATCCGAGTTTACGATCTCAGTTATTCTATACTTTGCCATCGCACCTCCTTCGCAGTCGAATGAATTGCCAGCGACAAGCAAGATACACCTGACCTCCGACCAACAAGACCCATCGGCATGATCTCCGTCGTTATACCCGTTTTCAATGAAGCCGAAAGTTTGCCTCAGTTGTTCGCCGAACTGAGCGAGGTTGCGAATTCACAAAAGCTCGATCTGGCGATTATTTTTGTCGATGACGGATCGCGCGACAATTCATGGAAAACGATCTGCAGTTTGGCGGAGCAACATCCGAATGTCAGTGGAATCCTTTTTCGGCGCAATTTTGGTAAAGCGGCCGCGCTGAGTGCTGGTCTGGAAATAGCGCAGGGGCAACTTGTGTTCACAATGGACGCCGACCTACAAGATGACCCACATGAGATCCCGCGTTTCCTCCACGAGATCGAAAAGGGACTTGACGTCGTAAGTGGCTGGAAGCAAATTCGCCAGGATCCCTGGCACAAAGTCATGCCTTCCCGAGTTTTCAATTGGATGGTTAGCCGCCTCACCGGCGTTTCCCTGCACGACCACAACTGTGGCTTTAAATGTTACCGTCGAGAGATCTTCAACGAGGTTTTTTTATATGGCGAGTTACATCGATTCGTCCCGGTTTTGGCGGCGGCTCGTGGGTGGACAGTCGGTGAGATCGCCGTAAACCATCGCCCGCGCCGATTCGGTCGTTCCCATTATGGCGTAGCCAGGTTTGTGAAAGGATTTTTGGATCTGTTGACGGTGCATTTTTTGACGGGCTACAACCAACGGCCTCAACATCTACTGGGCACAGTTGGGATCGCGTCCTTCAGCGTCGGCTTCTTGGGGTTGATGTATTTATCGGCCTATTGGGTTTTAGCGCAACTATTTCCTGAATGGAAATTAACACCGCTCCATGAGCGGCCCGCCGTCGTATATTCCGTGGGAGCGCTGCTCTTGGGCGCTCAGCTGATATCCATGGGGTTACTGGCCGCGCTGGTTACCTCGTTTTATGGCAGACAAACCAAAAGCTATTCGATTCGAGATCAGATTGGAAAAGGCGTGAATCATGATCGATAAGCATCCGCGCGAAAAACATCAACGGAGTTCGCCACGCTACATCTTCAAAGCGCAACCGACGGAATATCTGGCGCGACTACTGTTGGCGATTATGTGCATGGGCGCGGGTCAGACAATCCAGGCCGAATCTTTCGACTCCGTGCGTGAGAAGATCAAAAAATCATTGGTGGAAGAATCGGTTCCCTCGATCGCTGTCGCTGTTGCACGCAATGGTGAATTCGTCTGGGAGCAAGGATTTGGGTGGGCGAACCGAGAGCAACGAATTCTCGCCACCGAGCATACGATGTACTCGATCGCTTCTATCTCGAAGCCGATCACTGCCACGGCGCTAATGGTGTTGGTCGACCGTGACAGGGTTGATTTAGACAGGCCGATCAATCGGTATCTTCGCAACTCGCGGCTGACCACGGAAATTGGTGACATTGACCGGGCGACCATACGCCGCGTCGCCAACCACACAGCGGGACTACCCTTGCACTATCAGTTTTTCTATGTGGATGAACCCCATCCCTTGCCGACATTGGACGAATCCATTCGTCGTTATGGAAGGCTTGTTGCCCCTCCCGGCGAATTGTACCAATATGCCAACTTTGGTTACGGGGTACTGGGTCATGTGATCGAGCTTACATCAGAAATACACTACGCCGATTTTCTGCGGAGCCATGTGTTCTTACCTTTGGGAATGACGCATTCCGCGGTCGGCATTCCAGCCGAATTCGCAGCGCATCAGGCCGTTCGCTATGGGCCCGATCAACGACCCTTGCCGTTCTATGACTTCGATCACCCTGGCGCATCAGCGATTTATAGTAGCGCACACGACCTTGTTCGTTTCGGGCAACTGCATCTAAAGAAGCTGCTTCCCGATCAAAAAGCGGTTTTGAAAGATCGATCAATTAACGAGATGCAGCGACCCACGGCCGATGTCGGCGATGGCGCCCACTACGGAATCGGTTGGTTTCTTAATGAAAATGAACACGGCTTTGGCACCGTAAGCCATACAGGGGGGATGGGAGGGGTGCGAACCAGGCTCGTGTTGGTTCCGTCCGAAGGATTGGCCGTGGCCGTGCTTTGCAATGCCAGTACCGATGTACCCCTCAGAATCGCCAAGGAAATACTAGGCGAGCTGCTACCCAAGTACGGAGAGAATTACCAAAAGAGTTTGGAGTCCAAAAAATCGGAGTCGCGATCCATCCCAAAAAAGTTTTCTCCGTCGGATGACCTGGTCGGACAGTGGCAAGGTGAAGCAGTTACTTACCAGGGAAATCGGCATGTGACCT
>JANNPR010000242.1:0-3322 GCA_031400345.1 Planctomycetota bacterium
AGCAACGCCATTACCAACATGATCTCCATTAATGTGAACGCTGTTCGCATCATGAGTTAACCCGAAATTACCCGGATATCGTCGTCGGTCCCTTCCTGCCCATCCGGGCCCCACGACGAGATCTGAAACTGTTCACCACTTTGTTCGTACTGATAGGGATTGCCCCACGGATCTGGTGGAATGTCTTTCTTGGCATACGGTCCGCCCCACTTCTGTGGGTTCGCTATGTCAGATGGCGGGTTGCGCAACGCCTGCAATCCTTGTTGAGTCGAGGGATAGGAACCCACGTCTAGGCTGTAGTGTTCCATCATCTCTTCGAACATGCTGATCTGGGCGGTCGTGGCTTGGACTAAAGCTTTCTTACGCGCGCCTTGAAAGAAGATACCAACCATCGATCCCAGAATGACGAGGATTGCCAAGACCAGCAATACTTCCATCAATGTGAAACCCACTCGTCGGCGACGTTGCGTTTTCTTTGGCATAAAACAGCTCCTATTCAACTGGAACCCTTGAGTTAGATTGTGCTGCTCATTTTGATCACGGGGATCAGCAGCGCGATTACCACAAACAATACGATGACGGCCAGGATCAACAACATTAATGGCTCGAGCAATCGCACCATCAGGTCCAACCGCCTAAGCGTTCGTTTTTCCAGCCCGTCCGCGATTTGCACCAAAATCGTGTCGAGCGTATTGGACTCTTCGGCTACCGAGATCATTTCCACCACCGATGCCGGAAAGTAGCCGCTGCTCCCCAAGGGGGCTGCGAGCGACTGGCCAGCGGAAATATTTTCGGAAGCGGATGCGATGGCGTCTGCCAAGACCCGATTCCCAGCCGCCCCGCGACTAATATCCAGGCTTTTCAAGATGGGTACACCGTTGCGCAGCATAGCCCCGAGGACACGACAGAATCGGGCCACTGCGAGGTGCTGAAAAATGACCCCCATTAACGGCAATCGAAGCTTGATCCGATCGCGCGTCCGTTTGCCTTGCTCCGTTTCTAGCTTTGTCCTTAATGCGATAAATCCCGCCACCATGGCTATTAGTACGAACATGCCCCAACTGCGCACGAAATCGCTGATCCAAAGCAACGATTCCGTCAATGCGGGTAATTCACCTCGCTGGCGTAAACTGTCGAACAACTCCGCAAACTTGGGAACAAAGAACACAATCAATACGACCACCAAGATCGATCCCACGGCTGCCAGGAACAGGGGATACGCCATGGCTCCCACCGTGCGGCTTTTCAGATCTTCATATTGTTCTGTAAACTGTGAAACGCGCTCGAGTGCTTCTTCTAAAAAACCACCCTCTCCACCCGCTCGAATCATGTTCACGGCCATATCGTCGAATACTCTGGGGTACCGAATCATGGCGTCGGCCAGAGTCGAGCCATCCTCGACTCGCGAATGCACGTCCGCCAGTACACCTTTAAGGACCCGATTGGATGATTGGTCGCGCAAAACCGCAATCGTTCGCAGTAAGGGAACGCCGCTCTTCAGCAACGCGGCCATTTGGCTATACAGCTGAGCCATATTTTGCCCGCTCACGCGTCCCGTCCGTTTAACCGACACAGTCCCTTTATCGATCTGGACTTCCACCGGAAACAAGGAACGTCCAGACAACAAGGTCAGCGCCTCTCGGTCGCTTCCTGCGGAAATGGTTCCGGATATCCGTTGGCCTTTAATATCACGAGCGATATAAGCGAAGTCTGGCATAAGCAATTACTTTTTCTCAAAGGTCATCATACGATCACCTTTAGTCACTCTTAAAACCTCGTCGACCGTCGTTTCACCGCCGATCGCTTTGCGCCAGCCGTCATCCCGTAGCGTTTTCATGCCATGCTGCATCGCCGCCTGCTTAATCTTCCAGGTGCTGGCCCGGTCATGGGCCAACTGGCGCACATCTTCCGTGGTCACCATCAACTCGTAGATTCCGGAGCGTCCGGAGTAACCGGTGTTGCGGCACTCGCGGCAACCAGCTTTCTTGTAGAGGGTTTGGTTGCCCAAAGTCTCCCACGGAAAATCAGGTGGTAAGTCCGCCTTATCCGGGGCGAATGGGCGCTTACAATGTTTGCACAATCGCCGTACCAATCGCTGAGCCATGACCGCTTCGACAGTGGACGCTACCAAAAACGGCTCCACTCCCATATCGACTAGGCGGGTGTACGCTCCAGCTGCGTCATTGGTATGGAGAGTACTGAAGACCAAGTGGCCGGTAAGCGATGCTTGAATGGCGTTCTCGGCCGTTTCCAGGTCGCGAATTTCGCCAACCAGAACGACATCCGGATCGTGACGCAGAATGCTTCTGAGCGCCGCACCGAATGTCAGACCAATTTTGGGATGTACCTGAATCTGATTGATGCCTTCCAATTGATATTCGACGGGATCTTCGGTGGTAATGATCTTCACATCTTCATCGTTGATTTCCAAGAGCGAGCTATACAGAGTCGTGGTTTTGCCAGAACCGGTGGGTCCGGTTACGAGAATGATCCCGTGGGGCAATTCGATCAACTCGCGATAGGGCTTATAGGTAACCTCGCCCATTCCTAGGTTTCTCAGATCAAACTTCATGGCACCTTTATCTAAAATACGCATGACCATGCTCTCGCCGTGGATCATCGGAATCACCGATACACGCACGTCGATTTCGCGCCCAGCCACCCTGAGTTTAATACGGCCATCTTGTGGTAATCGTTTTTCGGCGATGTTGAGCCGCGACATGATCTTCAAGCGGCTGATGATCGCGGCCTGAAAGCGATTGATCTCGACTGGGACCGGCTGCTTTTGCAACATTCCGTCAATGCGGTAGCGAACCACCAATCCGGATTGTTGTGATTCGATGTGCACGTCGCTGGCCCGCGACTCGACGGCTTCCAGGAGGATTTCGTTCACTAGGCGGATGACGGACGCCTCTTGTGCCATCTCGGACAATTCCGAGCCATCCGATTCGATTTCCGATAACAGTTCGATACCATTTTCCGCCACGGCGGCGGCCATCAACCCGTCCACTGTCTCGCTCCCAACCCCTAGATGACGCTTGATCAGTTTGGCAATTTCCGCGCGATCCGACAGCACTGGTATGACCGATAAACCAGTCGCCGCACTGACTTCATCCAACGGATAGAGATCAAAAGGATCGCTGGTCGCCACGACCAATGAACCGTTCTCTCGGCGAATCGGAAAAAGCGCCTGCCGGTGGATAAGCTTCTGAGGAAAAGTCTTTAGTAGAGACAAATCGACATCCGCGTCACTGAGGTCCAAATAGTCGAGCCCGACTTCTTCGCCGATGGCACGTAACGCCTGTTCTTCTTTGACATATCC
>JANNPR010000288.1:0-2790 GCA_031400345.1 Planctomycetota bacterium
TGGTCTGAAGAGCGCATCGCCGGTCATACGGTCGATGTTTACGAACCCCAAAAGGTGAATCCACATGGGTTTGTGCTGTTGTATTTGCATGGTATCCATCTCAATCGTTTGCTTGGTCAGCAGCCTTTTGTGCAGCAACTCGACCGATTCGGACTGCCGGTTGTCGCTCCCCACACCCGTCGTAGTTGGTGGACGGACAAGATTTGCAGCGAGTTTGATCCGAAAATCACTGCGGAACGGCACATTTTGGGCAATGTGCTTCCATTCATCGAACGCCGGTGGGGAAGCAAGTCGCCCAGCGTTGGACTATTTGGAACCAGCATGGGAGGGCAGGGGGCACTACGTTTCGCGTACAAGTTCCCCAGTTTATTCCCTGTAGTGGCCGCCATATCGCCAGCCATCGATTACTACCTGCGGTTCCCGGAAGGGGATGAGACCCTACCGGAAATGTATCCGGATGCCGAATCCGCGCGTCAGGACTCCGCGATTTTACACGTTCATCCGCTGAATTGGCCCCGCCACCAATTCTTTTGCTGCGACCCAGTCGACTACCGCTGGTGGAACAGTACGGATCGACTCCGCATGAAGCTGTACTCGTTAGGCATCCCCTTCGAATGTGACTTGGAAACGACGGGAGGCGGACACGGATTTCCCTATTACAACCGTATGGCGGAGCGCGCGATAGGATTCTTGGCAGAGCGACTCGAGCAAGAGCGGCTGCGAAAATGAAGACAGCGTCGTTTCACGATTCGTTTCATTAAAGCTTCGGGGCGTTCTTGGTGGGCCGGCGCTCGCTGCGCGATCTTGTCCCACCCTACAGCTCGGTCGCACCCTTCACCCTTCACCTTCCTCCTTAGTTTTCATCCAGTGACGCATTCCGTTCCAGATTCGACCGAAGAATTTTCCCGTGACGACGTCCTCCGTAATTGTCGGTCGGGTCCGAGAGAAATTCTGCCAGACGGCATCGACGTAAGGTTTGCTACTTTCGGCCAATGTCGCGTAGAAGCCAGTTTCCGATATTCGTCCGAGAGCATCACGATAGTGTTCGAAGATGTGCTGATCGAACATGCTGCCCGCAATGCGCACCGACGACATCGTTCCGCGTCCCACATCCCCCACTCGACTGACCGTGAAAAGCGCCATTGCGCTGGACATTTCAAACAGGCTGACTTGTTCGCGATCGGACGCTTCCACCATTTCCTGCCACAGTCGTTCGATCTCGCGTTGAGGTAACAACTTGTCGGGGCGAATACCCTCCACCGCGCTGCGAGTTTGCTCGATGGTCTGTTTTAATCCATCCACAGACAAAGGTGGCATATCAAAAACTTCGGCTGATTGTGCGGATGCGTGACCGATCGCCTGCAGCAAATCAGCGGCATGATCGATGGTCGTGTTTTCGGCAATCACGCCTTCCTTTTTCAGCTCGACACTCAGTTGTTTTAAATACACCTGAGAACCATAAGCGACATCGCTGACAATCGCTAAAACGGCCATGGGTGAAAGGTGCAGAGTTGCCAAGCCTGCCAGATCAATGAAATTGCTTACTGCCTTGCGGGCCACGTAGTCATTCAATTGGGTAGGAGACGGTTTCGTTTCCTTTGTCGCCACTCCGCCGACTTTGTGGCACATAAGGTCGAGCATTTGCTCGACAAATAGTGAGTAGGACTTAGATGTGCGGAAGGCCTGCGGTACCAACAGCGCTGCGGACTCGCGCACGGCACCTCCAACCAGTGCGGTAGTCGAGCGCAATGCTCGTTCCGGCAGAGAGAGTCCATACAGCAAATGATTTAAAACAGACTCAAACGCTGGCTCGTCTTTTGAAGCTGGAGCAGAGCCCCGATCGTCGGTTTGCTGGTTCTTATCGAGCGGATGGTTCACGATTTCCTCCTTGATATCACACTGACCAGCAACTAACCCGGATTAATCAGCCAAACAGGCTTCGATGCACCCCTACGCGCGTCATTCTGCGGGTAAAGACTCCAGAACCATCAGCTGCAACACCATGTCCGAATTGCCGGTGTATCCTGCCAAATTTTGCGCTGGATCCATCACGATCGTGCCCAAGCCTAGAAAACGATCTCCTGGTGAAACGATTTCGTTAGACGAAGGGATAATCACCGCCACATTTCGTTTGTCCTTAGTAGCCAATTCGACAATGAATTCGCCCCAGACACCATCTGCTTGGCTTTTCACCCCGGTTGCCTTTTGAATGGTTCCCACAATGGCGATTCCTTGGCTGGATCGTTTTGCATCCTTTAACCAGCCGCCGGCGGCCCCACCGACTATCGATCGTTTGGCCGGATGAGTCGAAATTGTCATCAAAAACTCCGGGATCTTTTCGGTGACCGCCGCCTCAGAGTCGCTTGCCAGAGCTAATGACTCACCCAACACTGCCAGGCTACGGTATAACCGCCGATGATCATCAGCCGCGGCCGGTGCGGCACTTTCCCAAGCGTCGTTTGCGATCATCGCCTCCGCTAATGCCTTGCTGACAGCCGACTCAGGGGCGTTTCCTGCACCGCCGGACGTTTCCGGAGCAGTTTTTTGCAGACCCGATTTGTCCCCGTCCACCGTAGACGGAGATTCGTTTTGAACGAAAGAGTTCTTGGTCGCTGTCGACTTTTGTAGATCCTCTACTTCCTCTTGTGGCATGTCGCTTAGAAGATCTCTAAAGTCGGGCGTTGACGGATCGATGGGAGGATCTATTTCCGACGCGCTCGTCGCACCATCTTGCTCGTTGACAACGCCGCCCCCAAGACCGCCACCCCCAAGCCCGCGAAGCAAACGCAA
>JANNPR010000320.1:0-3063 GCA_031400345.1 Planctomycetota bacterium
ACCCTGAACCCCGAACACTTCTCACGGTACTACCGCTTGTTGCATCCACTTATATTCATCTGCTTCAGCGAAGCGGGCCTTGCGACAAGTTGACTCCATATGAGCGAAAATTCGCCGAGCCAAATTAAATCGCTCTGGTCCAGCGAACTTGAGAACATCGAGTGCACTCCGAAAATGATCCAGCGCTAATTCCGGGCGTCCGGAGTCCGCGAAGTGCACAGCCAGGTTGTTGAGGACCTTGCCGCGTTCCTCATCGCGTACGGCGTACTTGCTAAGGCCTAGCAGCAATGCGACCAGGCGTTCGTCCTCGCTGTTCATCGTTTCCGAAGACAGATAATTATTCAAGTCGAGCTCCACAGATTGTCGGTCGGTCGGCGGGAGCCCCGCAGCTGCGCGTGCATTCGCAATCGCGGTCGACAACCCAAACACGTCGCCGATATTAAACGCCTCGGCCAGACGTATTTCTCGTTTGGCCCCGTCCGTGTCCCATCGCCGGGTTAAGCAGTTTGCCAGATTCAGATGTGCCGGACTAAAGGCTGGATTGACCCGCAAAGCCCTGCGAAACAGTCGCTCAGCGGCCGCCCACTCTTTCTTCTCGAAATACGAAGCTCCCATGAAGTTAAGCAGGAACGGCGAACGATGCACGTCCATGGCGCGGGCCCCGCGACTCATCAGTTCTTCCGTACGGACCGGTCCGCCGGTATGGAAGAACGTTTTCATTTCCTCAAATGTGCGTTGAGTATCATCAGCGATCTCGACTCGAATCGGAGGTTCGTCGAGGCTGCAACGCACGGAATGAAGTCCTTGAGGTAGCAGCAAGAACGGTGAGGGACTCTTTTGTAGGTCCGCCAAATTCGCCACCGGTAACCGTTGACCATCGACTTCCAAGATCGTGGCGGGCGGGATGCGCAGCCCGAATTGCTGTTGGATACGACCGCAATGAAAATCGTCATACTGCCGGGAGATACCAGACAGACCAGTTTCTTTCTTTTCAGATGGCGGCGTCGGAACTTCCTTGCTGGTCGCAGTCGCGCCCGACGACTCCGCTATATCCGCCGTATTCGATTGACTTGTCGGTGAAGATGGGTTGCCATCGACAATCGGTTCCACAACCGAATGAGCCAGTCTGGTGACCTCTTCCTCTTCCAAAGCATGCACGGCCTTCGGACCAGAATTGTGATTGCGGGACGAGACTTGTTCTGACCTCCACCACGTCAGAACAGCTCCCACCACAATCGAAATCGATAACACCGTAACGGAAGTGACCACCGCGATCTTAATGGAACGGGATCGCAGTTTGCCGGATTGGGTGTTGTGCGTCGCGGCAGTAAGGCGCTCGGGAACGGACGGCGCAGGCGACGGGGACAGAACAGTAGAAGGCGCGAAGTCCAACCGGGGCTCCTCTGGGACCGCCTCGATGTGCAACGTCGAGCCGCAGCGCGGACACTTGCCTTGCTTGCCAACCCATTCGTCAGCCAGCCGAAAGCGAGTTCCACACGAACAATTGACTTCGACCATGTATCGACAACGTGTCAGTAATGGTTAAGGAACAGCACAAACAAATCCTGGGTAACGCCCAGACGTCCAACAAACGCCAGCTCCGGCACCGGCGTTTTGGGATTCGCAGCCACGTCGTGGGGTGAGGTCACAAGAACCGGATATTCGACAAGCGTGACTTTTCCGCTTTCGGCAGCAACCGCCACGAGCGGAAAAAACTGTTCGCGACGATGAGCGTTAGAAAAACACCATAGGCGCTGACCGCTGGGTTCCCAACACGGCCCCTCCGTTTTGAAATCGGGATTTACGATGATATCGGAAGCGACGGTTTTCGGTTGGGCATCGGTTGCAATGCGACATACTCGAACACGCCAGGGTGCGCCTTCTCGTGGTTCACGTTCAAACCAAGCCGCTGATTGTTCATCGGGAGAGTAGACCGGACTCCGCACTACCGCACCGTGGGAGACAGGCAAAGCTGTCTCGTGTTCCCGCACCAGATCGTGCTCGACCGGTTGATAGATCGCGAGATTACCTGGCCCGCCGACGTCACGCGCGAGCAATAACCGCTTTCCATCGACGCTCCACCGGGGCGAAGTGCCGCGCGTCAAAATCTTTTCCTGGTTGCCGTTCGCGTTCCATGTCTGATGGACGATTTCGCCATTCCGCTCGAATGCCAGCCGCTGGGTGCCGTCAGTCCACTGGTACAGGGCCGGATACTGAACAAGTCCGTCCTGCGGGCGACCTTCCAAGTTGCGTCCGTCCGCCGAAAAGTATAGGCGAGTCGCCTTCCGTCCCGCTTCGATGCGAACGAACACAAAACTTGTTTCGCTGTTCCGGCCCCAACGAAACATGAAGTCATATGCATCGTTGTCCTTGGTTAGCAGAGTTGGTTCAGCCTGACCAAGCGAATCGAATATAAGCAATTTGCTGGAGTTGGCTCCGACTTTGCTCCGCTGAAATGCCAGCCGCTGTCCATCGTGCGACCAAATCGGCAAATGATGATTGTCCTGATCGCCGTATAGTTTGAACATCGCGACCGGGTGCATCTGAGGCAGGCGGACTGCGGCCCTCAATTCGCTAAGCGTGGGAAACCGCGACGGCCCTATCCATTCCCGCCCCAAATCGACATCTCCGAACTCACCCTCTAATAGCGTTTGCGCAGGTACAACCTCGGCCCACAGCCACGTGGCGATCAGAAAGAACAGTATGTGGCATCGCGGGCTGGGCATGGAAATTCGGGATTCGGGGTTCAGGGTTTAGGGTTCAGGGTTCGGGGTTCAGGGTGGCACGTCCCTAAGTCGCGAGGAACGAGCGACGCAGGGCGTGGGCGAGCTTCAGGTTCCGTTTTCAGTTTTCAGTTTCGAGGGTTCCGTTTTCAGTTTTCAGAGGTGAGCCGCCATGGGTTAACCATCGCTTGAATAGAGACCTAATAGTGGCCCAGGAATTGTTCATCGTGATACCTCGGCAGTCGTCACCTCGGGACCTTGCTCTTTTAGGGACCGCCACATCAAGGTCCCGTCCGCCAGTGGCACCAGCACACGCGGTAGACGAAGTGGGATCGCAGAG
>JANNPR010000419.1:0-1735 GCA_031400345.1 Planctomycetota bacterium
CGACTCGAGCCGCTGCTCGATTGCGGCACCGCGACCTAGCCAGGTTATGAACGCAATGCAAATCGCCAAAACAACTCCGATCGACAACCAGGAGAAATGGCTAGTGGTTCCGCGCTGCCGGACAATGAGACCGGTGACCAAGACCGCTCCGGCGAACGAAAGCATTCCGCCTCGGGAAAGGGCTGAGAACAAGCCGGCGACGGTCAAACCTAATGAAGTCACCACAAACAACTTCAGTCCGTCCAAGGAAGCAACTGACGTGCCAAGTTGCACCAAGTAGGTCTTGGTCCCGGCCATTAAACGATCCCAGAAACGATGGCTATGGGCCAAATAAGGGGGGAGTTCTGGAGCATCTGCCTTTTGATCTCGCACAAAAACCCAGAGCATCAGACCGCAGCCAATCGCCAAACAAAGATTCAAATACGCCGCACCGTTGTTGCGATTAATAAACGAGGCGAAAAGAGAACCGCCTCGCTCCAAGGCAACCTCTTGGTAAACGTTCCCAGTGAAACGCAGTTGCTGGGCCAGCCCGACAAAGGCTAGGGCGGCTCCATTGAGAACCGCCAACGTGGCAATCACCGCCAACCAACGGGCCTCATGAAAAATGCAGGTGCCGACAAAGAAAACTCCGACCGCAAGACAGAGATGAGCCAAGTCACGTCGAGTTGCAGCGGGATAGACACTGATCGTTGGCGAAGCTGGCTCGATCGGTGCACCCAGCTCGAGGGCCAAGGCCTTGATCGATTCGTCCGTTCTCATCGCCGGCTGCCATAGTTCCCAGCTACGGGGACTGAAAAACCGTACAATCCCCGCTGGTAAGGGAGTTATTTGCAACGCACCTAAAGCCAAAGCTAACAACAGCGGTACCATCACCAAGGACATCGGTGGGGCCGAAACCAGCTTCCCAGCGTGCAGAAACAGCCATAGCACCAGTGCAAACCCCAGTCCCACGAACACCGCTAATTGGGCGTAAAAGACCCGGCCGCCGAAAAACCAAGGGAGCGCCATCACCGGAATCGAGACAGCTAGCACCGCGCACGCCGTCACATTCGACGACAAAAGATTGGACGGATCCCGAGTCGTTTCGAGATGTCGAATGCCATTTTTTACGACTTTTGACGCTGGGGCGCTCATACGCAATAAAGGATTCGAACCACTCGCCAGATCTCCTCCGTGAACGGGCCATTGGTCGAACTTCAGGAAAATGAACCGGACGAACGAGAATACGGTCAACGGGTCATCCGCTTAACGCGTTCCATCCGGATATTGATGCCGTCTAGTCTGCCTGTTTCTTCCCTAACTATTTGGCAATCCGATACTTACTGTTCCGGTAAGAGCGAATGCTTCTGAGATATTCAAACCCAAAAACTACTGGGGTGGTTCTACAATAACCCCGCTCGACGATCGTCGTCAAGCGTTTCGGATGCACGAACTTTATGCAAAGGGAAAACATTAAGGATTAGGAGGGTAATTCTCATTGGTCATTTGTCATTTGTCACTGGTCATTTGTCACTGGTCAGTGGTCAGTGGGCAGTGGGCAGTCGGCAGTCGGCAGTCGGCAGTGAAAGCGTGTAAATTAATGGACGCGAGAAGTGCGGCAACTTGGTAGCATGGCAACGAGCGATGCGTAGGATGGGCACTCCTGCCCGTCCGTGTGTCTCAAGACAGTCGGCAGTCGGCAGTGAAAGCGTGTAAATTAATGGACGCGACAAGTGCAGCAACTTGGTAGCATGGC
>JANNPR010000849.1:0-4741 GCA_031400345.1 Planctomycetota bacterium
CCGCAATCTTCTGCCAAAAGTTGGTTCGAAGTTGATGATCCCATTGCAATTCAAGACGTTCGGGACGGGAAGTATCGTCGCCACTTAGGCGCATTTCGTTTGAGTCATGACTTGTATGGTGTTGCGTCCGCTTCAGTTCGCGAATGACTTTATCGAGTCCGTGTCCCTGAATGAATTGCATCACGTAATATGCGACACCGTTATGCTCCCCGAAACCAAAAACAGGGACGATATTCGTATGATGCAACCGGGCTGCCGCCCTAGCTTCCCGTTCGAATCGCTGACGCGACTGGGGCCTCGAGAACATCTCGGCCGGAAGAACTTTCACGGCCACTCGCCGCCCCAACGATACTTGCTCGGCTTCGTAAACGACTCCCATTCCGCCGCGACCGATTTCGCGAATGATCCGATAGTCTCCAATCTCATCGGGTGCTGGGCTAGAGAACTTCGTCGTTCTTTGATGGGAATTAGGATCCTCCGAGCTTACGCCGATATTTTCCACCAGGGCTACAATCGACAACAACTCCCCGATTTCGCGCTCCAAATGAGGATACTTGCTGGTGTACTCTTGAGTTGCCGGGTGCTCTCTGTTTCTCATTCGACGCGTGTATTCTTCGGCAAGCTCGAGCAGGAACTCAGGATCGGACACAGAGTATTCTCATCATGTTGCGGAATAGAGTTACATGTCGTCGAACTCGGGTAGCTCTTTCAATACGGTTCGCAATCGAACCATTGCCTGCAAATATCGCCTTCCCACCGTTGCCCGCGCCATTTCGAGTACCTGAGAGATTTCGTCAATCGTCAGTTGTTCGAAGTGCTTCAAGCTTATCAGCTCACGATCGACGGCATCCATCTCATTCAATGATTGTTGTAATGCGATTCGTTGCTCGGCGGCAATTGCGGCGCGAGAAGGACTCTCTTCGTTGCCAATCAAGTTTGCCGCCAAGGTAACTGAGTCGACACTAGGCAAACCACCGCGATGAAGCGAAATCTCCTGCCGCGCGTCGCGTTTCTGAGTTCCCAGATGCCGCCGGTGGATTTCGGCCAACTTTAGCCATGTGATATGGCGAAGCCAGATGAAAAAGGGCAGCTGCGGATCGGACGCATATTCCGCCAATTTGCACGAGGCGTCCAGAAGCGCCTCTTGGACGACGTCCGAATCGTCAACTCGCCCCTGCAATCGCCGATTGAGCCGCAATTGGACCATACGCTTAAGACGATCACGATATTTTGAAAAGAGCTGGTCCAACGCATCGCGGTCCTGCTTGGCCGCCTTTAACAGTAGTAGGTCAAACTCCGAGTCGCTCAAGATTTGCACTCTCTGAAAAAACCGGCCGTTACTCTTGTTAGTA
Organism: Planctomycetota bacterium; assembly: GCA_031400345.1. Taxonomy (GTDB): domain Bacteria; phylum Planctomycetota; class Planctomycetia; order Pirellulales; family Pirellulaceae; genus JANNPR01. The sequence goes on from JANNPR010000849.1 coordinate 1,353, forward strand.
ATCCTAATATATTACTGCGGCCTGCCAATTAACGGAATTTTCTTCTCGAGAAACAGGGTGTCTGGCAAAAGTCCGCGACTTGACCGCAAGGAAATGCCCGGGGATCAACCGACCGTGCCAAGCAGTTCGCCAAGCATGACGAGGGCTCGCGAGCGACGCATATGGAGAGCTCCTACGCTGCAGCCCATTTCCTTAGCCAATTCATCGGCCGAAATACCCTCCAAATCATACTTCTGAATGACGTGTGCGTAGCTCGCGGGTAGACGCTTGATCGCCAGGTGCAGTTCGGCGTGATTCTCCGTCCTGGCCACCTTCATACTGGGCGTCGATGTCATTGCGGCGATTTCATGCATGAGGCGGTGATAGGATTCATCGCTGCTGGGAGAGACGCGTGCCTCCTTGCCACCGCTTTTCGCGGATTGAAGATGCTTGACTGCATCATTGAGGTTATTGCGGGCCATGGTGTTGAGCCAAGCCACAAACGAAATGGAGCCATGGTACTGAAATCGCTTGATTCCCAAGAATGCATCCGCGAACGTCTGCTGTAGGATATCATCCTCGCTTAATACGGAACGCCAGCGCGCATCAATCCTCCCTTCAAGGGTCCTGCGGACTTGGGGAGCGTACTGCTCCAGAATCGATCCCAATGCTTCACGATCACCGGCGATTGCCTTTGTGACCAGGCGCAGTTCGTTGCTTGAATCCATCGTCTTCTCCCGCGAGAACGATCCAGTCTTTGTGACCGTCAACCGCTTCGTAATTGCAGACGCGTTATCGCTGAGATAGAAGACCCGCACCATCCGCTTCGTTTTCGGAATCACCCAACGTCGGTTTGCCAAACGCTCGCGATGCGCCTCGACTCGCAGCGAATCCTGCGGTCGGCAGCCAGTTTCCCACGTAACGAGAATCAAATCCAGCAATGAGTCGTTGCGCACGTACCTGATCACCCGGTCAAATTCGGCCTGCGACGATTACCTCTTTGTGTTGCTCGGCCGGCACTTCCATGTGGGCAAGCGGGCTGTTATCAATATATCCGTGTTTGACATATCCGTGTTTGACGGCCCATTTCAGGTGCTGGGCAAGACTTTAGACGATTCCATCGAAGGTGGTCTCAGCATTTGAACGTCCCGGTCGATCCATCGGCCCGGTACTGCACATCCGCGCAAAAGTCGCGAAGCGTTTTCGGGTTAATACTGCCTGTTCCTCTGCGGTTAGTACTTGTCCTGAACATGAATTAACCACATTTGCTGCCCTGCTCGACAGCGCTGCTTCGTGACTGCTTTATGGATATTCGAGAAAAGCTAAGTGTTTTAGCCGATGCGGCCAAGTACGACGCGTCCTGTGCTAGCGGCGGCAACGAATCGAAACGCCCCGGCGCCGGCCTCGGCAGCACGCAACGGATGGGCATCTGCCACAGCTTCACGCCCGATGGCCGCTGTGTATCGCTCCTCAAGATCCTGCTGACGAACCATTGCATCTTCGATTGCCAGTACTGCGTGAACCGCATTTCGAGCGATGTCGAGCGGGCCCGCTTCACGAGCGATGAAGTCGTTTGGCTGACGCTGGAGTTTTACCGCCGCAACTACATCGAGGGGCTGTTTCTCAGCTCCGGCATCATCCAAACGCCCGACTACACCATGGAGCAGCTCGTGGAGGTCGGCCGGCAACTGCGGCAGGAGCACGGTTTCCGCGGCTACATCCACTTCAAAACGATTGCTGGCTGCAATTCGCGGCTAATTGAGCAGGCCGGCCGTTATGCAGACCGTCTCAGTGTAAACATCGAGCTGCCTACGCCGGCAGACTTGTCCCAGCTCGCGCCGGAGAAGAAGACGCCGGAGATCATCGATGCGATGCAGCGGATCAAGCTCGGCGTCGACGAAGCGGAGGCCGAGCGGAAGGTGTCCAAAAAGGCGCCGACCTTCGCCCCCGCTGGACAAAGCACACAAATGATTGTTGGCGCGACCGACACGCCTGATCGAACGATCCTGACGACGGCAAGCGAGCTATACAAGCAGCACAATCTGCGGCGGATTTATTACTCGGCGTACAGTCCGATTCCGCACGCCGATGACCGCTTGCCGGCCATTGAGCCGCCGCTCGTTCGCGAGCATCGCCTGTATCAGGCCGACTGGCTAACTCGGTTCTACGGTTTCCAGCCGGGCGAGCTGACGACGGCCGAGCAGCCCAATCTTCGCCTCGACATCGACCCCAAACTGGCGTGGGCCCTGGCACATCGCGAGTTCTTTCCCGTTGACATCAATCGGGCCGACAAGGAAGCATTGCTGCGTGTGCCGGGCATCGGCGCCCGCAGCGTGGGCAAGATCTTGTCATCGCGGCGACATCGGCAGCTTCGCGCTGGCGACTTGCAACGGCTGCGGATTGCGTGGAAACGAGCTGAGGCGTTCGTGATTGCAGCGGACCACGTCCCAACTCGCGCGGTGGACGATCTAAAGTTGCCGGCTCGAGCCGCTCCAGAGCGACAGTTATTGCTATTCGAGTCGGCCAGCGCGGCGACTACTGGCGAGCTTTAGATGCGATCTGCGATCATAAATCGGCGCGTCAGCGACTTCGAATCATGGCGGCGCATGGCGCGCGAGCTGATCACACGCTCCGTAGCGCCGGACCAAATCCACTGGCAGGATGCGAACAATCCGCAACGGGAGTTGCCGCTGGGCCAGGAGTCGGACCTTCCAGGCGTGGCGACCGGGCCGACGAACTTTGCCGTTCCCAAAGGATTCGTCGAACTGGCCAGGCACGTCGCCTGCCATCGAGATCCTGATCGCTGGCATCGCTTGTACGACGCATTGTGGCGCATCACGCACGGCGAGCGCAACCTGCTCGAGATCGAGGTCGATGAGCAAATTTGCGAACTGCGGCGGATGGAACAGGCGGTGCGTCGCGATATTCACAAGATGCATGCCTTCGTCCGCTTCGAAAGGAGAGCCATCGACGGCCGCGACGAGTATCTGGCCTACTACCGGCCCGATCACCACATTTTCCGTCTGGCGGCTCCATTCTTTGTTGAGCGTTTCGCCGTGATGCGCTGGACGATTTTTGGCCCCGATGAAACGGCGGCTTGGAACGGCGAGCAGCTGACATTCCTACCAGGTGCTGCGATCGACAAGGCTGCGGAAGGGGACGAGTTGACGAAGCTCTGGCAGTCTTACTACGCGGCAACCTTTAATCCGGCCCGGCTGAATGTTCGCCAGATGCGGCGGGAAATGCCGACTCGGTTTTGGCCGCTGTTGCCGGAGTTGGCGGACGTGGATCGGCTCGTCGCCAGCGCTCCCGCGGGGACCGAACGATTAATCTCCGAGGGCGGGCCAAGCAATCCCTCCGCACCTCATTCGGCCAAAGCGTTTCTGCCGTCAGAGCGCGATCTTGGTGCG
>JANNPR010000452.1:0-2122 GCA_031400345.1 Planctomycetota bacterium
CGCCGCCAGCCCAGGATCGAGCCCGCGCTCGACCCCGGCGCGCGCCAGCGCGGCGACGAACCGCGCGGCATAGGCCGGGCCGGCGCCCGCGACCGAGCCGATCGCCGCCAGCCCGGCCTCGTCGGCTGTCCAGGCGGCGAAGCCGAGGAGCCCGAACAATTGCGCAATTTGGATTGGGAAGTTTGGCTCGGCCAGACTCCGCTAGTCGACTACATACTTCAGCGTTCGCATCATGACTTTCGCTGGTGGTACGAGTACTCTGGCGGCAAGATGACCGACTGGGGAGCTCATCACGTCGATATCGCTCACTGGGTCCTGGCCGCCGACAACACGGGGCCAGTGACCATCGAAGGGACCGCCGAACATCCAGTCGATTTCAAAGACGGGTATCCGGTCGCAGATGACCAATTCAATACGGCCTTACATTTCAACGTTAAATGCACCTTCGAAAATGAAACCGAGCTGGTGATTCGGGATGAAACCGAAGAGTTCGACAACGGCGTGATGATTGAAGGTACGAAAGGTCGGCTGTTCGTGAATCGAGGAAAGCTCACCGGTAAGGCAGTCGAAGACCTGAAGGAGCAACCGCTTCCAGAGGATGCCATCATCAAACTCTATCGAGGCAAGCAGCATGGAAATCACATGCTCAATTTCTTCGAGTGTGTGAAGACTCGCCAACTACCGATCTCGGACGTATTCTCGCATCATCGTGCGATCACCACTTGTCATCTGGCTAACATCTGTATCCGTTTGGGACGAAAACTCAAATGGGACCCAGTCAAGGAACAAATTGTCGGCGACGATGCCGCTCGAACCTGGCAAGGTCGCGAACAGCGGAAAGGTTACGAAATCGGCTAGATCGGTCCGTGAACGGTCTACGTGCCACGCTCTGGGGCTACGAGCGAAGCGAGCACACAAAGGATGTGGTTACCGCCATTAGGCCCTTCGTTTGGGCTCAGCCACTTGCAACCCGATGAGTCTAAATGAGTTATTGGAAAGACAAAGTGGTTCTAATAACGGGCGGTTCGGCTGGCCTGGGTCTGGCGATTGGCCAGGCGTTTCTGGTTCATGGTGCGACGGTCATTTTGGTCGGTCGCAACGAACAACGCTTGCAAGACGCGGTCTCACAGCTCATCGCTTCGGAGCGAGGGAACGTTGAAGGCCGCAAATGTGACGTCACCGATACGAACGATGTATCGTCCCTTGTCAGCCACGTGATCGCGAAACATGGACGGCTGGATGTGCTGGTGAACAATGCCGGCAAATCGGCTCGAGGCCGGGTGCTCGATACGCCGATCGAAGCATTTCGAGAACTTCTCGAACTGAACTTTTTGGCTGCCGTTCGCTGTACTCAGGCGTTCGCCAAAACGTTGACCGCTAACCGTGGCCACGTCGTTAACATCGGATCTTTGTCCGCGAAAATAGCGGCACCCTACCTCGGTGCGTATGCGGCCAGTAAGTTTCCTGTGGCGGCGTTTTCGCAACAGCTTCGTCTGGAAACCAAACCAAACGGACTGCACGTGTTGTTGGTGTGTCCCGGGCCCATCCAGCGTGCCGACGCTGGGCAACGCTACCAAGGACAACTACACGATCTTCCCGATTCCGCACGTCGACCAGGCGGCGGAGTCCAAATCAAGGGCATCCCTCCTGAGCAACTGGCCAGGAAAATATTGCGGGCGTGTGAGAGTCGAGTGCCCGAATTGGTCGTGCCAGGAAAAGTTCGCTTACTTGTGGCCATTTCGCAGCTCTTCCCGAAACTCGGTGACTGGATCGTAAGCAAGAAGACGGGGAACTAACCTCATGCATCGAAACTCGAGATTTAAATAGGAGTATCAAACGTGATCCATGAACAGCACTGGCAGATTCTGTACTCGACGTTAATTGTCCTGTCGTCCGTTACCGCAGTCGCAGGTCCGAGAGCGGCCACCGCGGCGGATTCAGGCGCCGAGCAATTGGTGTTTATCGGCACTTATACTCGGGGAACGAAAAGCGAAGGCATCTACGTTTACCGACTCAACAACCGTACGGGTGCGATGCAAAAGGTGAACGTCGGTAAGGGGGTGGAAAACCCGTCGTTTGTGGCGATTCACCCTAGTGGCAAGTATCTGTACGCCGTGGGGGA
>JANNPR010000456.1:0-2439 GCA_031400345.1 Planctomycetota bacterium
CCGGCGGCGGCCAGAAGTGGCACACTGACGACTGCACCCATCAATTTGACGTGGTCGGACTAAGAGCTCGCCGCCTATTGATTTTGGCGCGGATTCAAAGCAACTTCGGCGGCTGCCTGTGGCGCACGATGGCATGCCGACTCGCAGGTCCGGCATGGGTTGCTACAGCTTGGAGACCCCCTCAAGTCCGTTCTTTTGACCTCAGAATTGTGAGTCTGGGTCGTGTGAGTCGGCGTGCGAATCTGCGTGCTTTTTTCTAGCTCTAACGATTTCTCTGCAAAATCTGAAACTGACGGTCGATTTCGATTTGTGGGCTATGACGGTTAATCCACAGCAAGCGAGCCAAATAATGAGACGAACATTTGCGTTCTTGACGACCTTGTTGGCCTGCTTTGTTGCGGGTCAAACGATCCATGGGCAACAATATCTAAACGTCCCTGGGAACGCCGGGTACGCAGTTGACGGACGGTACTCAGTCCAGCCCGTCGCCTATCAGACGTACTTAGGTGATTCTGCCACGGCGGACGAAACAACGGAGATGCCTATCGAGCCGAAAATTCGTTCGACGGCGGGGAAGCCGGTCGCCTACAGCGCCGGCGCTTCATTCTCCTGTGATACTCCGTCGACCTGCTCTGTCCGGGGTTGCACCGGTTGTTCCAGCTGTACGGCACGGGGTTGCACAGCGCCAGTTCGCCGTCCCGCCCCAACCTGCGCCGCACCAACCTGCGCCGCACCAACCTGCGCCGCACCGACCTGCGCCGCTCCAACCTGCGCCGCTCCAGGTGGCTGTACCGCTCGATCTAGGGGTTGTACAGACCGTGGTTGCGGTTGCTCGATGTGCCGTAACGATCGCATGTCGGGTCGCGCATTCGGTAGTTTGGAGTACATGTTCTGGTGGAGCGACGCGCGGCAAATGCCAGTGCTTGTTACCACCAGCGTCGCGGGCACACCGCAAGCTACCGCGGGTGTTCTGCCGGGAGCCGGAGTGCTCTTCGGTGGCGATTCCATAGGTGGGTCCAATCAAGCTGGAGGTCGTATTACGGCCGGACTTTGGCTCAATGATTGCGAAAACCTGGCCGTCGTCGGCCGACTGTACAGTGCCGAAGGGGAAGACCAAGGACGCTCCTTTTCGTCCACGGACTTTCCGATCCTCGCCAGGCCGTTCTTTAACGACGACCCGCTGGTGAATGCTCAAGACGCATTGCTGGTCGGTTTTCCGGGACTGAATGCAGGGACCATTGGCATCCAAGCGACCAATGACGTATTTGGAGTTGAAGGTTATTTAAAAACTTTGATCGACTGCGATGCGTGTTACCGAGTCGACTTATTGATGGGTATGCAATACAACCGCATCGACGACGAATTGAACATCAGCAGCAACATCGTCGCCGGTGGAACAACGTTTGCGCTTCGCGACTCGTTCGACGCGGAAAACGATTTCTACGCAGGCACGATAGGTGTGCTCGGAGAATACACCCAGGGCGCATTCACGTTGACTTCGATGGCGAAGATTGCCACCGGTAGCATGCGCCAGAGCGTCACCATCAATGGATCCAACACGATAACTGTCGGCGGCGGTGCGCCAGTGACAACTTCCGGTGGTTTTCTGGCTCAGCCTGTCGCGAACATCGGTACCTTTACTCGTGACACCATTGCGGTCGCCCCAGAAGCGGGATTGAACCTGAACATCGCAATGACTGAAAGCGTTGATTTCACCGTGGGCTACTCGTTCATCTACTGGAACTAGATTGCCCTGGCCGGTAGTCAGGTAGACAACAACGTCAACGGTAGCCAGTTGCTCGGCGGTGGCCCCCTAGTTGGAGCACGAACTCCGGTGTTTCCTTTCGCAAATGATCAGTTCTGGGTGCAGGCCCTAAGCCTAGGCGTGAACGTCCAATTCTAAGCTGACTTCCAGCTACTCGACGGATAAGAGCGGCCCAGGTTTCGACCTGGGCCGCTTTTCGTTGTGACACGTTGCCCTTCGTTTTGTCGTTATTTGGTGGCGACCACCAAAGCAAAGTTGTTAAAAGGCGGCGGGAAGAGTCCACTGCGAATCGAGACTTCAAAACCGCAGATGTGGAGCAATGGGACGACTTCCGGCAAGAGTAACATTAAGTAGTACATGATGAATGGAGGCCGGAACACCCAATTGCGCAGTCGCATACCGAAATTGAACCCCTGAGAAATCCAATATCGCTTCGACGCTCGTGACGGCATGGGCGCGGTTACGAAAACAAAACGACCACCAACTCTCAGCGAACGCCAAACACGATTCAAGAATTGCGACTGGTCTTTGGGCAAGATATGACCGTTGCCTCCTAAGAACGTCGCCACATCGAATTCTTCGACGAATTGCATGTGGAGCACATCGCAATGGACTAATTCGCATTCCGAAGCATCCCACGATGGTGGCAGATTTCTGCGCGCGGTGGCGAGCAT
>JANNPR010000480.1:0-5992 GCA_031400345.1 Planctomycetota bacterium
TCGGGGCGATGTCGGCGGCATTTTCCAAGGCTGGGCTCAACCAATGGGTAGAAATTGGGGACACCATCAAAGTGCCGCGGAGCCAGCGTCACTTGTACATCCAGGCCCTATCAGAAAACGGCGCGCTTCCAGACCATTCTAGTAAAAAAATGGACGACAACCTGTCTCGATCAAGTCCTTGGGAATCAAAAACGATGCAGGATCGCAAGTTTTTGTTTTCCCGAGAGCAGGATCTGTCCTTTCTGGTGGAGAATATTCAGGGAATTGATCAGGCAACGGTGCAATTACAGGAAGTCGAAAAGGGTGGATTTCGATCGGCCAAGGAGCGGCGAGCACTGGTCGCGGTGCGATGTGATGGGAACAAGACGCTCACCGAAGATCAAGTCAGGTCGATACGGTTGATGGTGTCGCAGGGAGGGGGCGCGGAACCAGAGCACGTTACGGTCACCGATATGAATGCTAACAAAACCTACCAAGGTAGAAAGGAAAATGATTTAGCAAACCCCGATGACAACATGTATGCCCAAACCAAACGAATGTTCGAACAAGCCTGGGAATCAAACATTCTCAAACAGTTGTCCATGATCCCCGGAGTGATCGTCGGAGTAAATGTGGAACTCGACCCCGATATCAACAACCAGATCAATACTTTGAAGTTCGATGAGAAACCGTCGGCCGTAGAAATCAAAACGTTTAGTAAGGAAAGCACTGGTGCTGGGGGCGAAACAGGAGGCCGAGCGGGTGCCGTTAGCAATGGCGTGGTGGGTAATACGGGACGCGCAGTAACTGCGGACTCAAAAACCGCCTCGACGAATACGGAAACTCGGGAAGATCAGAAATATATGCCGAGCCGGACCCAGACCGCTATTCAGAAAGCTCCCTTAACGCCTAAGAGCGTCAGCGTTTCCATCTCCATTCCGAAAAGCTATTACGAGAAAATTTGGAGGCAACTTAATCCGACCCAGCCGGGACAAGATCCTAAGAATCCGGAGGCGGTAGATCTCAAAAATCTAGAGGACATGGAAAACAAGAGATATCAAGCGATCGTAAACAATTTGCTTCCGGCGGGAAGTCCTGGTGTAGACTCGAAGCTACGGGTTGTGGTGAGCGCGCACGCAGACATCCCATTGCCGCCGCCTGAAGTGCCCGCGCTTACGGATCATGCGGTGGGGTGGTTAAGTGCCAATTGGCCGACTCTCGCCATGATTGGGGTTGGCATGATCAGCCTGTTGGTGTTGCGTAGTATGGTCCGCGCCGGCCCCTCCTCAACCGACCAATCTTCTTCCGCGTTACCACTAGTTTCGCAACCACGGACCCACGACGATGACGACGATGAAGAGCAAGATGACCTTCCCGGTCATCGGCTTCGATTCCAATCTAGCGGTCGAAGCCTACGCGAAGAACTCGTGGAATTGATTCGTGAGGATCCCGACTCGGCCGCCAATGTTTTGCGTAATTGGATTGGAGAAGCTGCTTGAATCCCATGAACGACCTCCTTAGAAAAGCCGCAGTGTTGATCTCGGCAATTGATGCCAAAACTGCCGATGCGCTATTGGACCAAATGACTCCGCAACAAGCCGCACGTGTGCGAGCGGCGGTGATGGACCTCGACGATGTTTCCGCTGAAGAGCAACAACAGGTACTGCGGGAGTTCGCTCAATCCCAACGCCCTGTTGCGACAGCCAGCACAGACGGTGTTGAGCTGGATGAGTCGCTGTTGCGACGCCTGACGGCACCAGAAACACTTCAACTCGCCAGTCCGGCTACCCAACCTGTCGCGGCGGAACTCGCCGTAAATGACCACTTTCGCTGGTTGGCACAGATTCCGTTGGCTCTGCTCAGTCGGCGCCTGTGTTCGGAACGAGCACAGGTGATTGCGGTGGTCGTGGCTCACCTGCCCCCAGCGCGGGCAGCCGAGTTTCTCGGGCAGTTGCCGAATCTGCTGCAAGCCGAAGTGGCCCAGTGTCTCATTTACCGAGACGCCGCAGATCCAGTCATGGAACTCGAGATGGAACAAGCTCTGAGAGTTCAACTCGCCGACGAGCTGCACGACGAACAGCGTCGAATCAGAGGCATGGCAACACTAGAGACCATCGTCGCCGCGGCCGCGCCGGAGCAGCGTGAGGGGCTGATCCATCGACTTGCTCATCGGGACCACGATCTCGCAAGGCGATTTTTAGCTTTCCACAACGATGAAGTTAATCTCGGCAAACGAGCGACAGACGAGGGCCCGGTGTCGATGGACGATACACACCAGGTGTGTTCTACCAGGACGGCCACTTCTGCCGGCCATCTCCCTTCCAACGGGGAAAATGACGCGTTTAACGATCGTGTTTTTGGACAGGGCCTTAGTCCCAAGATGTCCGCCGGTGGCATGTCCGCCTCCGTCGTGCCCGAGGAATTCCTCGCAGCCCCGCCGTTGCCCTTTGAGTTGCTTGCCGATTTGGATGATCGATCATTAACGATCGTTTTGCGAGCAGTCGATGCGGAGATCGTACTGCTGGCGCTGGCGGGTGCAAGCCCGGAGCTAATGCGTCGGGTGGAGCGTCGGCTGCCAAATCGAGAGGCGCGAACACTGCGCCGCCGAATCGAACATATTGGGCCTGTGCGTTTGCGAGATATCGAAGAGGCTCAAAAGAGAATTGAGGCGATCGCTGGAAGTTTAGTTTCACAGGGGACGATTCCGCCGCCGCCGAAATCTTTGGCAGTGGCCTAATCGGACAATTTCAACAACAGTCGAATTTCCTAGGTGCCACGAATGGCGGGTGTGCTCAAGTCTGGAAGAACTACGACGGCACGCGGAGGCGGCAGCACGAGTGCGTTTAATTTCGATGACATGACCGCCAAGGCAAACGCCTACCTGGAAACGGTAAAGCTCCAGGCGGCGCAGATCATCGAGCGCGCTCATCAGCAGGCGACGCAGATTCATATTCAGGCCGAGGCAAAGGGCAAACAATCTGCCCTGGAGGCCGCGAAAAAAACAGTGCACGCCGAGTTCGATCTAAAGGTAGCGACTCTGTTGCCCGCCCTGCAACAGGCAATACAAGCCATCCACGAGGCAAAACAGGTTTGGATCGAGCGTTGGGAGAACGCCGCAATTGGCTTGGCAGTTGCGATTTCAGAACGTCTGGTGCGCCGGGAGCTTTCCGCTAATCCGGAAATCTCCAGTGAATGGATTCGCGAGGCTCTGGAGTTAGGCACATCCGGCGGGCGGATTCGCCTGTTACTCAACCCCGACGATTACCGGACATTCGAAGGAAAGTCAGAGCAAGTACTAAAGGAACTGGGCCGGCTTGCCCCCGCCGAAATTGTAGCCGATCCGACCGTTTCCCGCGGCGGGTGCCGGATCGTTACGGAGGCGGGCGAAATCGACCAAACATTGGAAGCGCAGCTAAAGCGCATTGAACAGGAATTGAAACTTTAAACGGCAACCTGGATCCAACATGATCGCGGACGAGTGGAAGCAACAACTTCAGGCAATTATGCCCACATGCATCACGGGCAGCGTGGTGCGTACCGAAGGTTTAACGTCCGCAGTGGCCTGCTTCCCAGCTCCCATCGGAGCTGTGGTTGAAATTCAACGGCAGGCGGGCGAGCCGATCCGAGGGGAGGTAATCGGTTTTCGCGATGCGCTGACACTCGTCTATCCGTACGGCAATATTATGGGAGTTCGGCACGGCAACCGAGTGCGGTTGCTGCGAACTTCGCGCACGATTCGAGTGGGTGATGGTTTGTTAGGCCGCGTAGTCGATGCTCATGCCAATCCGCTGGATGGTCGCCCTATTCCAGTCCTGACTACCCGGGTACCTCTGGAAAGAAAGCCGCCCCCAGCCATCGAACGGCCCCGAATCGATACTCCCCTAACTACTGGGATACGAGCCTTCGATGCTTTACTAACTTGCGGGCGTGGCCAACGCATGGGGATTTTCTCTGGTTCCGGCGTTGGCAAGAGTGTCACCTTGGGAATGATAGCTCGCTACACTTCAGCGGACATCAACGTGATCGCATTGGTGGGTGAACGTGGCCGGGAGGTGAACGAGTTCATTCAGCGAGATTTGGGACCCGAAGGCTTGGCTCGTAGTGTGGTGGTGACCGCCACGAGTGATGAGCCGGCTTTGATCCGCGTGCAAGCAGCCATGGCAGCTACGGCGATCGCGGAATATTTCCGCGATCAGGGCCGCGATGTTCTGCTCATTATGGACTCGCTCACGCGATTTGCATTGGCACAACGCGAAATAGGACTCGCGGCTGGGGAACCACCTACCACGCGCGGCTTTCCACCGTCGGTCTTTGCCCTGCTACCTCGATTAGTGGAGAGAACAGGCCGTTCCGCTCGAGGAAGCATTACAGCCTTCTATTCGGTGCTCGTCGAGGGAGACGACACCAATGAACCCATCAGCGATGCCGTACGTGGACTTTTGGACGGACACACGATTCTGTCACGAAAACTAGCGGGCAAAGGACACTATCCGGCGATCGACGTGCTGGAAAGTCTGAGCCGCCTATTTACTGAAATCAATACTCCCGATCACCAGCAGGCTGCTCAGTTGTTACGAGAATTGTTGGCGGCGTATCGTGACCACGAGGACCTGATTTCTATCGGGGCTTATCGGCAGGGAGCCAATTCCATGGTCGATGCCGCGATACTACTACGAGAAGAGATTAACCGCTTTCTTCGCCAACGAGTTAACGAGTCCTCAACCGTTCAGGAAGCGCGCACTGATCTGCAAAAATTAGTTGCTCGCGCAACCGCACTCAAAGGAACTCATGCCCTTAATCCGGCACGAGCATCCGATACCGGGCGCTGATAAACCGTGACCACATTCCACTTTCGTTTACAAACGGTGTTGAAATTGAGGATAACCGATCGGCAACAGCGCCAGTTGCAACTGGCAGAGGCACTGACCGCCGAGCAATTATTAAACGAACAGCTAGTTCAAATCGCGGCCGAGCTGGAACAGTTACGGTCAGCGATCCGGAGGTGGGGAAAGCCAGGTGTCGTGGATGTGAATGAGCTAATTAATGCCAACCGTTATGAACTGGTTTTGCGAGCCCGAAAGGTGATGCGAACACAGCAACATTCTCAACTTTCCGCTGAGGTTCAGCGCCGCCGCCAGGCGTTGGTAGAGGCCGACCGGCAGGTCCGAGTACTGGAGAAGCTGCGGGAAGGGAAGTTTGCCACATTTCAACACCAGGAGTTGCTACAAGAGATCAAGTTGCTCGATGAAATCGGGCAACGCGGCCAACTGCTCAATGCGGATGAAACATGCTAAGGCTGATTCAAATGGGGATGGTGGCCATTGGATACGCTTGTGCCGCAACACTGCTGGCAGAAGCAGTGGCCCTTTTTTGGATGTGGAACCAGGGCCTATTTTCTCTGGAGAAACGGCAAAAACTAGCCGCGGTTGCCTACGGATTTGATCTCAGTCGTTGGGATGCCGCCGTCAAACCATCCGCGGAAAAAACCCCGAAAACCGAAAAAGACTTATTCCTACAGCGAGTGCGTGAGATCCCGATTTTACAAGAGCGCCAACGCGCGGCCGCTCGTGCCGCTGAAGAGCTTCGTGGCGCATCCGATCTCATGCAAATTGATCAGCAAGACTATGAGCTGCTCCGGAAGAAGTTTGCCGACCATTTGCGCCAATTGGAAGACCAGGTTCAAAACGAAGCAATTACCCACCTGCGTACGACGTTGGAAGTCCTACCGGCTAAGCAATCGAAAGATTTGATTCTGGAAATGCTGGGTGACACGGATTCGGCGGATGCCATGGATGATCTACTAAAGGTGTTGCGCGCCATGCCACTCGATCGATCGAAGAAGATTCTTGGGGAGTTCAAAAGTGATGAAGAAGCTCAGACACTTCATCAGATCCTCGTGGAACTTGGCGACCTGGCCGAGAGGACAACCGGCACTTCACAACGCTAAGGAATTCGCATGCGATTGCTGCTAGCAGCTTTGGTGTACGTTGGCGTGGCAACCATCGCCAGCCAG
>JANNPR010000564.1:0-4417 GCA_031400345.1 Planctomycetota bacterium
CCCAAAGGGCTCTTGAAGAAACTAGCCAAGAATTAGAGCAACCCGCGATCGCCGTGTCGGTGGGCTCGTTCGGTGAAACGTACTAAGTCAATGACCAGTGGTGCGGCCAGTATGGAATCGCATCCCTGCCAGACAAACTGCATCACCATCGGCGTACCAAGGAAGCCTCGAAAATGAATGTGGTCCCAGGCTGTCTTCCAATCTCCCAAGCTCTCGATGTATTCGATAGAGACTAGCGTCTGAGGCGAATAGCCCAAAATGTGCCCCAACAGGCGATCCTTGCTGACCACTTTGCTCTTTTTGTTCTCAGGGTCGTTGAGGACTTTACCGTCCATGTTGCCGAAAATGTTATGTCCAACCCAGCTCATTACCTGTAAGTTACGGTCGGCGAACATGGGGGCCAGGGCGCTCTTGAGCAAGGTCTCGCCCGTCTTGCCGTCGTGTCCCATATGGCACGTATCTCGCTCGATCGCCAACTCGCAAATAGCGGTCGGAGCCGACCCAACCGATGGGGTGAAATTGATATAGGGAAATCCCAGTTCCAGAGCAGCAACAGCGTACAGCGAACTGGCGGCGAGGGGACACTTCTTAGGCTGAGCCAGTAGTCTCGATAGTTCTTTCCATGTCGCCGGAATCAATGCCGGATCGACTGGCGGTTCGGTGGAAGCAACATTCATGACGATTACTTGGTCCAACCCGTTTTCATCTCGGAATGCCTGCAAGTCCTGCTGCACCCGTGCAATCGAATCGCGAGGAGATTCTCGGCGCTTGCGCAAAGTCGGGTCAGCGAATTGTTCGATGGTCGACCCGACGTTGAAAAGCACGCCCGGTCGGATGTTCTTGTCGATACGTTCGAGTTCGGACTTGCAGCGATTAACCAGATTCTCGTCAATCGCCCGGCTGATTTTCACCAATTTTGTGGCTTCATCGAATAACGTCGTGCTGCGGATATCGTGTCCTCCAATGACCAAGTCTTTCCAGTCCAAGAGCCCCAGTGAATCGAATTGCGGCAACTGACTGACAAGCCCCTCGTGTCCCGTTTGCCCTTTTCGCAGCGCGATTAAGCCTAAGATGGTTGTGGTCGAGACGCCTCCGAAAGCTCCGAGGAACCAAATGCCGATTCTGCGACGTGCCATATTGTCCTGCGTTGGGGTGCTGGGGAAATCAGGAGGAGTTTTGATGTGGAATCAGTGCGAGGCCGGCAATGCGGTGGGGACTACCTCGGTTTTGAGGTCAAAGCTACGATAATTGTCGCCAGCCTAAGCTTGCGCCGTCAAGCGGCAGTTGCCGGCATACCAACCCGATGCGCAAGCGAGGCGCCATACCGACCCGACGCGCAAGCGAGGCCCCGCAAAACTGGCCTGGCTTGCGCGTCGGGTTGGTATACTTTTCAAACCACTCAACACACTCCTTCCTATTCGATTCGGAATTCACATGTTCGAGACTTTGGATGTAGCCCCTCCCGACTCTATTTTGGGACTAACGGAAGCTTTTAAGAAGGATCCCAATCCAAACAAGATCAACCTTAGCGTGGGCGTATACCAAGACGATAATGGGCGTACACCCGTCCTCGCATGTGTGAAAGAAGCGGAACGGCGAATCCTTGCCGAGGAACAGTCGAAGAATTACCTAGGTATCGAAGGGCTTGCCGACTATGGTCGGTGCGTCCGTGAGCTGCTCTTTGGCAACAACCACGAGATCATAGAATCGGATCGAGCAGTAACTCTGCAGACGCCCGGCGGAACGGGTGCTCTGCGCGTGGCAGCGGACTTTTTGAAGCGTAAGTTTCCGACGAGTCGTGTGTGGTTTAGCAAGCCTACCTGGGCTAATCACCCCAGTGTGTTTTCAGCAGCTGGATTGGCCGTCGACAACTATAGCTACATTGACTCACGGGGCACCGGTCTAGATTTTCCCGGGCTGCTGGAATCGCTACGAAGTATCCCGGCAGGCGACGTTGTCTGTTTACATGCGTGTTGCCACAACCCTACCGGCATCGACCCCTCCTCCACTGAATGGCAAGCCATCGCCGATCTCGTTCACGAACGCGGTTTGCTCCCACTTGTGGACTTTGCTTATCAGGGATTTGGGGATGGGCTGGACGAGGATGCTATTGGTCTACGGTCCATCTGCCGACCTGGTTGTGAAGTCTTAGTTTGCAGCTCGTTCTCCAAAAACTTTGGGCTATACAGTGAACGCGTAGGCGCATTGACGATTGTGGCTAAAAGCGCCACCGCGTCACGTGCCGCTCTCAGTCACGCCAAAATATGCGTGCGAGTAAATTATTCGAGTCCGCCACAACACGGTGCGGCAGTTGTAGCTCGCGTCCTCAGCGATCCCGGTTTGCGGGCCGAATGGGATCGGGAGCTGGGTGCAATGCGGTCGCGGATTCACCGAATGCGAACACTGTTCGTTGAGACCATGAAGCGGAAGTCTCAAAAGCACAACTTTTCTTTCTTACTCCAGCAACGCGGCATGTTTTCATTCTCTGGTCTCACACCCTTACAAGTGGACGAACTGCGAAACAAGGATTCAATATATATCGTTAGCGCCGGAGGGAGGATCAACGTGGCTGGAATTACGGAACCTAAACTCTCGGCCCTGTGCGAGGCGATCGCAAGAGTTGGTTAGCCCGGGAGCGGACATACGGCCTGGGCGAGTTTAGACGCGCAACCGTGCAGCGGCAACGGAATCCACGACCCTGCATCAAATCCGTGTCGATCAGCGGAGATTCGTATTCCCGCTTCGTACTATCCCGCCAAACGCTGGGGGATGGTGACCGAATACAGCAAAACGACAATTCCCGCGGACAGAAGGACCCACGGTGCCGACTCGGGCGGCCGGACCACTCGTCGCGATACCCCTGGAGTCGACGAGGTCAGGAAAATGCTCTTGGTGGCTTTAGGCGCGTCTTGAATCATGACGGCCTCATCGATCACTAAACATTCCGCTCCCACGATCGTAATTACAATTCCGACCGCTAAAAAAAGTGCTCGCCACATTTTGCGGCCTCCTGCAGCATCTCAATTATCGAGATGTATACCACCTATCGACCGCTGCTCGGCCGAGATTGCAGGATGTCGCCGCGCCGCGGGCGGAAATGGATAATCGAGACCGGATTATTCAGAATGCGCTACCTCTGCGGCTTGCGACCTATTCAGGTTGCGACATCCAACTTAAATCGGTGGACGAGTCTACCGTTTTCTGCCCGCCGCTTTGCCCCCGCGATTTGCTCCGGTTCCGCCCCCCTGTGATGCCGCACCATGGGACCGGACCTGATCTTGCTTGGCTTTTAGGGAGGTGCCGTTTGGTGCAGGCCGGTGGTCGGATGACCGATCGGCCTCAAGGTGAGAATCGACTTTCCTGTTCAGCGAAGGAGATAGGGAAGCGCCATCGCGGTTTTTGGGCAAGGCTGGTTTATTGGCGTCTCGCTTAAGCGGTTCCTTGCGGGAGGGGTGCTCCAAGGAACCTTCCGTGCTCGGATTTGGCCGATCGCTGTTATCTTTACTTTGACGGCGAATCTTCTCGGCCTTCGCCCTTTCAACTGGACTTACTTTGCCATCGTCATTTCGGTCAGCACGCGCGTGCTTGATGACGTTTCTGTCCGATGTAGAGGGGTCTTGCGGCTGTTCGTTCTCTGACTGCTGTTGCTGACGTTGCTCACGATGTTGTTTCTCCCGCCAGGCGGATTTAGCGGCATCGATTTCGGTTGCTTCAAGCTTGCCATTCCCGTTCTGGTCGAATCGGTCCAGCACTCGTTCGCTCCCATTCTTCTCCGAATTGCCGGGGGGACTGTGTTCCTGCTCCTGCCAGGCCCGTCGAGCAGTCTGAGATTCGTTTGGATCCAGTTTGCCGTCGCCGTTGGCGTCGAATTGTTTTAGGACCTCGTGAGCACGTTGCTTTACATCTCGCAAATCACCTTGCCGATTTTTCAATGCCGCCTTCGCTGCTTCCAGTTCGCTGCCGTCTAGTTTTCCACTGCCATCTTGATCGAACTGCTTGTTTACCTTGCCGCGCTGCTCCTGCACCGCTGCAGGACGATCATGACCCTCCTTGCCTTCCCGAGCTGGCTTCTTCGGACGCGTGGGTTCTTTGGCCCAAGACCAGCACGGCAAAGTCAGCGATATCAGTCCGCAAGTAAGGACAGACTTTAGTCCCATGACAGCGACCCTCTCAAGGGAAGTGAAGAGATGTAGTGATTTGCAGAATAGCGATTTTCAGCTAGGCCGATTGCCCGTGCGATAGGTAAGAACCCCTATCAACAGGAAGCCTAGTTCAAAAACATGCATGACGTCGTGTCGAAGCAAGCATTTTTTTGTGTGGGTACGTGGATCCTTTAAATGTTAAGCATCGAAGCATCGATTTTTGTCAGTTGGCCACCGATTTGGCGGCAAAGCGGGCGGCCAAACGCATACCGGTC
>JANNPR010000597.1:0-2743 GCA_031400345.1 Planctomycetota bacterium
CACTCCGTGTGCCGTGACGGCACACGGAGTGTGCCTACTACAACTAACCCACGATTTTCTCCACGACATTTCCGAGAACGTCGGTGAGTCGAAACTGTCGTCCTTGGGTCTTGTGCGTCAGGCGAGTGTGGTCGAAACCCAACAAATGTAGGATCGTGGCGTGCAGATCGTGTACATGGACTTTATCGACGGTTGCATTGAAACCAAATTCGTCGGACTCGCCAACCGTGACTCCCGGTTTTACTCCGCCACCCGCTAACCACATCGTAAAGCAGTTGGGGTGGTGGTCGCGACCGTCGCTACCACCTTGCACCATAGGGGTGCGGCCAAATTCGCCGCCCCAAATGACCAGCGTTTCGTCCAGCAAACCTCGCTGCTTCAAATCCTGGATCAAAGCGGCTGCCGGCTGGTCGGTGTCCTTGCAGTTCGTCTTCAAGTCATTGACCAGGTTGCCATGCTGATCCCAGGCTTCATGGAACAGTTGGACAAATCTCACTCCTTTTTCGACTAGCCGGCGCGCCAACAAGCAGTTGTTCGCAAACGAGGGCTTGCCTGGTTCGGCTCCATACGCTTTCAGGATATGTTCCGGCTCCTTAGTAAGGTCCATCAGCTCGGGAGCACTCGACTGCATTCGGAAAGCCATTTCGAATGAACTGATGCGGGCAGCGATTTCTGGATCGCCAACCACATCCAGTCGCTGTGCGTTCAAACGGTTGAGCGTATCCAACGAGTCCCGCTGTAGTTGCTCATCAATCCCCGGCGGATTCGACAAATACAAGACCGGCTCGGCGCCGCTGCGAAATAGCACGCCGTTATAAACCGCTGGCAGGAATCCACTTCCCCAATTCGATGAGCCGCCACTTGGCCCTTTTTTTCCCGAGCTAAACACCACATAACCGGGCAGGTCTTGCGATTCGCTCCCTAGTCCGTACAACGTCCACGCACCCATGCTTGGCCGGCCAAATTGCTGCGACCCGGTACTCATGAAAATCTGTGCCGGTGCGTGATTAAATGCATCGGTATGCATCGACTTTACAATCGCGATGTCATCCACCACCTGAGCTAAATGCGGCAGCAATTCCGATAGCTCGGCACCGCTCTTCCCATGTTTTGTGAATTTAAACTTGGGGCCTAAGAACTTCGCGCTGGGGTCAATAAAAGCGGCGCGATATCCTTTAAGTAGGTCGGCGGGAGGCAGCTTACCATCGTATTCCGCCAGCTTAGGTTTATTGTCAAACAACTCCAAGTGGCTGGGCGCTCCCGCCATAAACAAGAAAATGACATTCTTGGCTTTCGCCGGAAAATGCGGAGCACGCGGCGTCAGAGAATCTTTGAAAACCGGAGCGGCGTCAGCGGCGCCACCCAGCAAAGATTGCAAGGCAACTCCACCCAGGCCAACTCCGCATTGCTGAAGAAACCAACGTCGAGCGTAAGGTTGTGTATTCATGTCCGGGATTCACTCGTTGGTAATAGTCTCGTCCAAGTTCAGCAGAACGCGGGACACAATGGTGAAGGAAGCTAACTGAGTTGGAGTTGTTCCATCGGGAAGACTGGTGGGGCGTTGGAGTGTGCCGGTCGCAATCTCACCAACGTTAAGCCAACCCTCGGATAGGCGTTTATTCTGTTTGTTCATGAGCCTTAGTAGTTCGCTGACTTCCGCCTCGGTTGGCTTTCTCGCCACGCACAAGCGAAATGCGTACTGCAGTCGATCGCGGTCAGTCGAGCCTCCTTCGCGCAACACGCGAGCGGCCATAGCCCGCGCACATTCCATAAATACCGTTTCATTCAACGTGGTCAAAGCCTGGAGAGGAGTATTCGAACGTGCGCGGCGAACAGACGAACAATCACCATTGGGAGCATCAAAGTTGCTGAGCATCGGATAGGGAGTCGAGCGCCGGCGAAACGTATAGAGTGCTCGTCGATATCGGTCGGGCCCATTCTCTTCGATCCAGTTGAACGGACCGTAACTGGCCGGCGGAACAAACAAAAAAGCGGGCGCAGGAGAAAATAGACTCGGGCCACCGAGCTTCGGGTTGAGCAGTCCGCTGGCCGCCAAGGCTATATCGCGGACAACCTCCCCATCCACGCGTAGGCGAGGACCTCTCGCCAACAATCGATTCTGGGGATCGCGTTCCAACAACGGGGGCGTGACCTGCGACGATTGTCGATAGGTCGACGAGGTAACGATCAACCGGTGCAGGTGTTTCAGACTCCAATCATGATCCATCAGCTCACAAGCCAACCAGTCCAGTAAGTCTGGGTGCGAGGGTTGGTCTGCCTGAGTGCCGAAGTCCTCCGGTGTGCTTACCAAACCGCTGCCGAAGTATGACTGCCAAATCCGATTCGCAACCACACGGGCCGTCGTCGACGAGCGACGATCGACGAGCCATCGGGCGAACGTGAGTCGCGAAAGTGGCGCGGATTCATCCGCCAGCGGATGCAAAAACGATGGCACTCCTGCTCCCACAGGTTTCGTTGGCTTCAAGAAATCGCCGCGTTGCAAAATCCGCGTGTCGCGTGGGTCGTCGCGAGAGGTCAAGGTAAGCGTTGTTGCACCAGCTGGCCACTGTTGCCAAAGCGATTCGATCTTCTGATTAGCATCCTTCCATTCAGGAACGGTCGTGCGCCAGTAAGTAAACAACTCCGCGAGCTGCGCCGGTGTGCGTTGTTCTCGTGGTATCGCGAAAATTTCCCGCACGCGTTTAGGTAAGGAATCGGCTGCCGCATCCTTAGTACCACAAAT
>JANNPR010000613.1:0-3075 GCA_031400345.1 Planctomycetota bacterium
CCGGGGCCGCGACGAGAAAATTAGCGATGACGAGTAATGCGTTCATATTTCGTTGTCTACGCCGTTGGTATCCGCGAAAACTCTTAGTGGGAGCACACCGATCTTAAAAGCTCGTACTCCTACTCGTGCTCGTACTCGTACTCGTACTCGACAAAACAGGCCATGACTAAAGTCATCTTCGATCCGTTACCGAGGCTTCAACGCCGCACGACACGAACGACGAGTACGAGTACGAGTACCGCTTCGCCGAGTACGAGTACGAGACAGCTGCGCAGCCAGAAGCCATTCACCGGAGCACACTGTCACGTCGTTGGCCTGGGGTCTACGGTTTTCTCCTGGATTACGCTTTGGGTTGGTGTTACTTACCGTGGCGTTACTCGCCACGTTTCAACGTCTTGAAACAAGGTCAGCGAATCTAACTTGTAGTCCATTAGGGTGTCTCCCACGGCGACATAGGTGTCTAATTCCCAAAGCGGAATCACGGTGGCCCTGCGAGCCACGTGCTCGTGAATCTTGTGAACCGCGTCCCGAATTTTGATGAACTGCTTGTGCTGGATCAGGTCGCCAAACAGCGTGTGAAGATCTTGATCTGGCGAGCAACCCATAAAGTTGGAACCACCAGGTCCTTGGTCAGCAGGATCGAAAAGTGGCCAGATTGAGTAGGTCTCGTCTTCGAAATCGTGTCGCCAATAAACCAAGTCAAATTTGTGCTGTACGACGACCAAATCGTATAGCCTGTCTGGGTCGACCGCCTCAGTACTAAGCTCGATTCCAATTTCCTGGAGTTGGTTTTTAATTTCCGTGCAGGCCTTCTGGGCTTCCGGATCGGCGGCTGGAAAAAGCAGTCCCAACTTAATAGGGCCTTCGCCGATTGTCGTTTTGGCCTGTGCCATATGTACCTGGGCACGGGCAGGTGAAAACTCTGAAACGTCGCGGTTGTACGCCCATGACTTTGTCGGGAAGGGCCCAGTGATTGGCGAGTGATCTCGCACTGCGCCGCCGGGCCGGAAAATGGTTTCCAAGATCTTCGTCCGGTTAATCGTGTGGGCGATGGCCAAACGCAAGTCCGCATTCTGAAGTCGTTCGTTGCGATAGTTGGGAGCCAGAAAGTGCACGTTTCTTGCCGGAATCGTCACGACCGTTTTGCCGGACTGTCGTAGTTGACCGACCTGCTCGGGGCGCACACCGTAAATCAGTTGTATCTGTCCCTTTTTGAACTCCTCCCCCGCTTCAATACTGTCTAACTGATTGAATACGATTTCTCGAATTTTTGGCAGGCCCGGCTTGCGGTAGCAAGGATTGGCCACAAACCGCACCGTTTGCGGATCGTTGGTATCTGCCAATTGGAACGGCCCGGTGCCCACTGGCCGGCGCGAAAACTTCTCGAGTTCCTCGACAGTACCACCGCCTGGAAAACTAGCTCTGGGAATGATGTGAAAATCCATTAGGGACAGCGGCTGCCAATGATCTCGCTTAAGCATGATCGCCACACGAAAGGGATCGCCATCGGTGGTCGACGTATCGACGTCCGCGACAAGTTGTTGCCAAGCAGCAGAGAATCCGAAGGGATGTACGGCCTTCATGACTTGCACCGTAACTCGTACATCGTCGGCGGTACACAAATGGATGGCATCATCTTTCGAATCGGACCAGAGGCATCTCGGCAATTCAAACTCCCGGCCCTTGGCCAACGGCAGCGGGCGCCTCGCGGCGAGTTGCGATGCATAGTGCGGACCAGCCGGTTGTTCGTCGCGCCAGCGCACCAGGCTTTCAAACATGAGACTCACTGCGTGACGATCCACCGGCGTTCGCGCCGTTAGCGGAGAAAAATTGTTCGGCAGGTTATTGTATGCAACGTGTAGTACGGGATATGCCTCTTGGAGGCGTTGCCGTTGCTGGTCCAGACCTGGCAACTGCGGCCATACGGCAGCAGCCAGGTCGAATAGTTTTGGTTTTTTTTCTTGTAAAGCCCGATCGACGAGTTCTTGTGCGGTCTCGATCAGTTTTCGACGAATGGCAATTGCCCTCTCCCCTTTCTCGAGTGGGTAACGAACGAGAAACTCGGCCAGACCGTGGCGGGCGGCGTCGAACGCTCCGGTTTCGAAATCACGCTCGGCTTGCTCCAAGAATAAATGCTCGAATAAGCCGCGAATGGCAAGCTCGTTCTCCGTACCGAGATCGCGTAGTTTTCGCAATTCATCGGCTGCCGCGGCCGCGTGTTGAAACCGCCTTTCCTTGGCCGTCTGTCTCGCCTGATTGATTTGTATGTTAAACAACGCCTGGGCCAGGGGACGGCGCAAGTCCTGCCACTCCGTTCCTTGCCTGAGACCTCGTTGAACGGCCGAATCATGCTCGGCAAGAGACAGCGTGAGAATGGCCCGGGCTTTTTCAGCTCGGCGAGCGATGTCCGCAGAAGAGACATCGTAGACCAAATTGGGCCGAATAAGCTGGCGTTGTTCCATTCCGGATTCGCGCGCTGCCAATTCCAGCATCCACTGCTCATAATACTTCACTGCCGAAATCTTGTTTCCCGCGACTCGAACGATGGCGGAAGGCTTTCCCTCTTTGGTGAGCAGTTCCAAGCGGTACTCGGCGCCAGCAGGAAACGGCAGGCGCAGTACATTGGGGAGCAGCTTCACGGGCCGAGCGCCCGACGCCCCGTCAAATCCCATCGATAACAGCACGTAGTCCGCGACCAATTCTGGTTTTTGATCTTGGGCTATTTGTTTTT
The DNA here is from genome assembly GCA_031400345.1 of Planctomycetota bacterium. Lineage (GTDB taxonomy): Bacteria > Planctomycetota > Planctomycetia > Pirellulales > Pirellulaceae > JANNPR01. The sequence goes on from JANNPR010000613.1 coordinate 2,732, forward strand.
CTCGTCCTAGAAGTTCTTCTTGCGCAATCGTGCCTTTGTCCGGTTTAGACGGCGGTTTCGATTTGGCAGCCGCCGGTTCCTCTTCCTCTTCTTCCGGCAATTTGACGGACTTGGTTGCGACAGGCTTGGCCTTAGTATCCTCAGGCTTTTCGGAGGGTGCTTCCTCGTCTTCCGGTTCCTGTCCTACGATGGCACCAAATGCGAGCGAGTAAACGCCGCTATCCGCGTAAGTCGGCACAAATAACAACCCATTGAATGCGAAGATCACGGCCCATAAGCGAGGCATGCTTTCAGTCTCCCGTCCAACCCTGAGAAAATCCTGAACTCGTCACCCGCCACGCCCT
>JANNPR010000864.1:0-5148 GCA_031400345.1 Planctomycetota bacterium
CGCACCAACTCGGCGAACACGATAGATTGCTCCAAGCACTTCCGGCCGAGCAATTTTCGACGTTGGGCAACCATAGTTGAACCATGCGCCCATGTCGACGATTAAGACGCTGCCATCAGCGTCTTCCAAAACGTCGGTGAAGTGCGTGTCGTAATCAGTCGAAGTGATGAAATCTTTTTCGACAGAGCGAAATGTCGATCCGTCGCGGACCAACCGATGCTGCTCAATCCGATGCACGTTGAACTGCGCAGTCAGTAACGTGTCACGGAATTCATCGCCAAATGCAGCGGAGCGGTAGCGTTCGATGCCGCATAGTGCCACCGGCAACGCCGCGGTGTACTGCTTCACGGCAGGCAGCAGCGGCCCCGTCAGCGGAAACTCGCTGACGCAAGGGTGCTCCATCGGATACACGCCTCCCTCCACATAATGAAGCAAGCAGTCGCCAGGTCCTTGGTCCATGGTGCCGATCAATTCTCCACCGGGAGTGAAGACAATCTCCACAGGATTATCGAACCCACCACCGCAAACGCGTTCGATATCCGTGCCGTCAGTCTTACAACGAAAAATCCGGGCGGCAAATCCCTCGAGACATGTACCCTCGCGCGTGTTGATCTTGTAGCCATGTCGGCCGTCAGTCCAATACAACCGACCGTCGGGACCCAAAAACGGTCCGTGTAGATCGCAGCCATTCCCGGTGAAGCGGAAACCATCCACCAGCGGTTCGACCCGGTCAGCTCGGTCGTCGCCGTTTGTGTCTTGCATCCGCCACAGGGATGGATGCGATGCGGTATAAACGATTCCGTCGTGCCACAGCACTCCCTGAGGAAAAACGAGCTGATCTGCAAACGTCGAGTTCTTATCGAATTTGCCGTCGCCGTCAGTATCTTCTAGCAGCGTAATCTTACCGAGCTTTTTGGGGAGTAATTCAGGTCCCGGTAGATTCGTTCCAGTGCCCTCCGCGACGTACAATCTTCCGCGATCATCAAAACAGGCAAACAGCGGATAGCGGACCAAAGGTGGTCCGGCGACTTGCTCGATCACGAAACCGGGAGGGACTTGAAACCGCTCAGAAACGGACCTGCCAGGTGCCTGCACTTGGGCAACCAGGGAGCCCGAGCTGAGCATCGCGGAAAGACTCAATGCGAGGCCTAGTATCCGGGATAGCGAACACACAACTCGCATAGTGAGCCTCGGAGGCGTGGAACTGTACTCGGATGCAGCGTTGCGCGGTGACTGCGACTTGCCATTTATCGGCTGCACCAAGCTATGTTCACAACGGCATCAAAGCAAGCATTGGCTCGATGCCATGGCGAGAGATTTAGAAAGCAATAGCGTTCCGGGGCCGCGATCGAACGCCCGTGGAGCGAGGCATGGAGTGTGCCACTGGCAGCCGCCGGAATTGGCTTTGATGTTCAGCAGAGGCTATTTCGGCGGCAAGCCAGTGTCGAACAATGTAGGACACGGATGCTCTCTGTTGTATCACCGATTAACTCGAACTTTGCTACCGACCCCAGACGACTTACGTTGTCTGACCTTCAGCACTGGCTTGCCGCCGAAAAAGCCAACATCTGTAATCCAAGCCAACCTCGGCGGCTGCCAGTGGCACACTCTGGTTAGTTTCAGGCGCCAGGTGATCAACGTGTTTTCCAACAACCCGCTACCGTTTCTTCAACAGCCTTCGGTCCGCCGGATGGGCGATTCGCATGCCAATTGCCTGACAACATGAACCGATAAACCCAAGAAAGCAAAGAACCCCAGCAACAATGAAGCGGGCGCAGCGAAATACAGCCGCGATGATCGCGCAGACTGAGAATATCAACCGCCGAACGCCATCGCTGAACATAAAGAAGAAGTTTGCGCGGGCGTGAGGCAGCGGCTGTTCACAGTACGGGCAGGTGCACCCCGAAGAATTGTCCTGGCCAGGCTTGGTTTCTTTACGCTGTTGTGCCCAAAACATCTCATCCGAGAAACGACTAACTCTTGCATCATCTTGGGATGTGAAAGCGGTTGCATTTCCCATCGAAACTCTCCCCTATCGTCGTGGTTGTACAAATGGGATTCAGATCCGTTTTCGTCGGACGTCGCCGGATCTTGGCGCGCGTTTTAAAAAGATGGATTTAGATCGAAACAAGCCATCTCCTCGGCATTGCGCACGAAAAGTTTGCCGTGGGAAATGACAGGATGGTTCCAAGTCTTGCCGCTGATAGCCTGGAAACGGGCGAGTTCATTGAGTCCTTTTGGATCAGCCGCGACCAGTACGAGCTCACCGTCTTCCGTGATTACCAGCAATAACTGCTGGTCTGATAGCAAAATAACCTGCCCAGCGCCATACCGCCCTTTTTTCCACTGGCGTTTGCCAGTTTCGAGATCGACACAGCAGAAGATGTTGCCGTCGAAGCCATAGATGTACCCGTCGTAATGCACGAAGTCGCTGTAGTCGGGTTTGATATCGCGAGAGCGCCAAGTTTCTGTGACGCTCCATTTGTCGGCATTGTGCGTCACACCGATCCGCGTGACCCCTGCGTCCGGCGAAAACGAGACAAGGAGTTGAGAATCGGCGACGAGTCGCGGCTGGACCACCGGCCGTGCCATGGTCTGGTCTGGCTTGTACGTCCAAATCACTTTTCCGGACGAGGGTTCATAGGCAGTTAAGTGCTCGTTGCCGATAAACAGGATCTGGGGCTGGCCATCGAGCTCCATCAGATGTGGAGAGGTATAGCTCTCGGTGCCAGCGGCCGCCGTCCAGGCAATATCTCCAGACGATTCATCGTAAGCAAGGAGTGCCTTTTGAGTCTTTCCGCCGGCGAATACGATTACTCGGTTGTCGACCACTAGCGGCGATCCCGAAAACCCCCACACGGGCAATTGCGCGGAAGCGTCGGCGACGATGTCTCGGGACCAAACGACCGAACCGCTGGCGGCATCGAGGCAATTAAGTCGTCCTGCCGCACCCAGAGCATAAATACGATTATTAGCAAAAACGGGCGTCGCTCTGGGCCCGATCCCACCGAGGCTCTCTTCAAAACGCCCTGGATCGTCGTGGACCCACAACTGTTTGCCTGTGTTGGTATCGAAGCAGGTTACGACCTCGATTTCGCCACGCTGCTCTTGCGTAAACAACCGCTCGCCCACCACGACCATGGACGACCAGGCAGGACCTACACGAGTTCGCCAGACGAGTTGCGGCGGTTTCCGCTTCCAATCGGTGCCGATGTTGAAGCCCGTGAGTGTGGCATCGCGCTGAGGCCCGCGAAATCCGGTCCAGTCCTCCGCGCTGGCAATTACTGGTTCCTGAGGGAGATCCCTATCGCGGGTGGCACGATTGGCAATGCTCTGTTGGATGAAATGCTGTTCGGCCGATGGATTCCACCGCCAATGAAAATCGGCTGCTCCATCGCCCTTCAGACCCTCCATCCGAACGAGTGCGCCCGGGGCCCATACGAGCGCGGGAATGATCAGCATGCCGACCAGCCGCGAGCGCTCAATGGAATGCCGTGACAAAAACAACCAAACGGTCCAAGCCGTGAAAAGGCACGGCAGTACTAGGACGTAAATCGACGGGGGCAAGACTGTGCGGTCCATTAACAAAGTCACGATAATTCCGCCCGCGACTGCCCATCCGAGAACCAGAATTCGATACGAAACCCGGACCGGACCGCGCATCAACCACCAAATTGCGAATGCCAGAAGCAGCAGCAACAATGCCCCCGCGCGCCCCAAAAACCGCGTAAACATGGGCAGGTCAAGCATTCCAAATATCAGGTACATCACCCAAAACAAAGTCACTAACACGACCGGCACATGTAGTTTCCGGCGAGGATAAAGTTCATTTTGGTTCACGCCAGGCGTTGGCGGTGAAGTGACAATGTTTTCTGAATCGGCGGCAGTAGACATTAAAGTCCTTCCATCGATTGATTTTCGAAATCCTGCTTTTGCGATATGAGGTAATACATTCGATTGCCTCTAAGTTGTCAACGACGTAACGCCCATGTCGACGATTCGTTTCGTGACTAAAACCCGTTAGCAGAATTCCACTTCAAGTCGCTGACAATCAGATCAGGCTCCCTCAAGAAACTGCGGAATTCTATTACTTCCTCCGTCGGCGGCGTAGCCAGGTTGCCAACCAACTCATTTGTTGGTGCGATGTCACACAAAATAATGGCCAGGCTACAATGATCTTGCCGCCGTGTCGAACGGATTTAGTTAACGGTCGAACCCGTCTGGCCGGGCTGACTTTGAAAGCAACGATACTTGGCGGCGGACGAGTTAACCGTGCCGTTATACCAGCGTGCAAACTTCACAGTAGTCGACTTTTCAAAAGGATTGTTGGCAATGTTCCAGTTCCACATCCGCTTCGCGTTGATGATGCTTTTGGTCGTAAGTTCACAATCACTTTTTGGCAAAGATGCGCCGAAGGATCGGCAAGGGGTCGCCTTCCGCCTTGCGGAAACTGAGCGCGCAGATGGTTTGACTGAGGCTGTCGTGCCAAATGATGGAGGAACGATTTTTTTGCACATAGAAAATGTGCTAACGGACAAAGACGTCACCAGCGTTAACTTTGGTCGCGATGAGAGTGGGAGCGTGGCAGTGACAATACAAATCGAAGCTGCCGCAGCCACACGACTCGCACAGGCGACGAAGGCGCATATCGGTAAGCCGATAGCGATTCTACTTGACGGAAAGGTGATCACGGCTCCCGTCATACGTTCTGAGATTTCTGTCACTGCTCGAATTTCGGGCAAGTTCTCAAACGCCGAGTTGACGCGAATGTTCTCCGCTCTCGTACTTCATTCTGAAAGCACTGAGCCGGTAAAGTAGTCGCAATGATTCAGTGCCTCGCTGGCATCACAGGTTCTTGCGGCCGTGGGGTTGATAGTGATCGCTCGCGCCTCTGATGCGAAGAGCATCGAATGTTGTGTGAAAACGTCTCACGCCGCGACTTCGTAGAGATTCTTTTGGAAGCCAGTGAAGACGGTTATGATGTTTCCGCCTTACCCAGATCGGCGATGGCGTTGTTGTATTTGAGCTTAAGCCGAGGAGAAAGTTTTTCCGTGTCGAGTTCATGCGCGGACTTTTCCATACCGATACGACACAAAGTCAAGGAAAGCCTGCTGCTTCGTCGGGGTAATGCGTCAACTAGGCGATGAA
>JANNPR010000643.1:0-6456 GCA_031400345.1 Planctomycetota bacterium
TTTCACCGGCACGCGCGCAGAGGACTAGCCGCCGGTAGAGATCTCGTGCCGTTCCAGCATTGGGATGACGCACATAGAAGTAAACTTCGGCGAAGTCGGGGACCACATTGGGCGCGCCGCCCCCATGAGTAATTACGTGGTGAATACGCGTTCCTTCGGGAGTGTGTTCGCGGAGTAACTGGGCGGCGTGGTTCGTTAGTTCGACCGCATCCAGCGCGGAACGACCTTGCTCAGGCGCGCCCGCAGCATGAGCGCTTTTTCCATGGAAGCGGAACTTGGCTGCGATACGCGCCAAATTCTTACGATCGCCGGCAAAGTTTCGCGACGAGGGGTGCCAGTGAAGCACTGCATCACACTCGCCGAATAATCCCTCACGTACTAAAAAAGCTTTGGCCCCGCCCCCTTCCTCCGCTGGGCAGCCATAAAATCGAACCGTGCCGTGTAGCTGGCCCGCCCGGATTTGTTCGGCCACGGCAATTGCGGCTCCGGCCGATGCCGCGCCGAATAAATGGTGACCGCATCCATGACCGTAGCCGAACGGCACAGCGGCTTCGCGGTGCGGCACCGCCTTTTGCGATAGTCCTGGAAGAGCATCGTACTCGCCCAAGATCCCGATTACCGGTTTGCCAGAACCATACTGAGCGACAAAGGCCGTTGGTATTCCAGAAACGCCGCGACGCACCTCGAAGCCAGCGGACTCAAGCATCTCAGACAATTGGGCCGACGACTTCGTTTCCTGGTACCCTGGTTCCGCCCATTCCCAGATTTTGAGCGCCGTGTCCCAAAGTGATTGGTCATGACGCTGCAGCGTTTCAAACAAAACTTCCTTTTGTGCAGATGCGTGTGTGCAAATCCCCATGACGAGAATGAAACAAGGTAGCAGTCGTGTCGAGTTCATGAACCATCAAGGCTAAAGGAGTGTTGGAAGTGGCAAATAACCGTTACCTAGCTTTCACTTTGCTCGTCATTTATGGTTGCATTATGTATGCCCAGAGGATCCGTGTCACCTATCTATCACGAACCCGCCTTTCGCAAGTCTGCTATCGTAAGCACAATGGGGACCAGATTACGCGGTTGCGCTTCCCAAAAGACATACTTGTTCGAATGCTTCGAGTTTTGTAATCGTTCCTCAGTGCGGCTATGCCAGCGGTTCTTAACATTCAACGCATCGATGCTCGAAAAGGTGATCTGCGCGCCAAACTAGACCGCTTGCGCCAACGGCTGAGTCCGCGTGGGGATGTGGTTAGTGAAGCGGGCCGAAAACTTACCATGGAGGTCTTCGGTCAGCCGCTCACTCCGCAGCAGGTTGTTGAAACGATTTGCGATGACGTCAGGAGAGGCGGCATCGAATCCGTATTGGATTATTGTCGTAAGCTGGATCGAGTGGAACTAACACCGCAGACCATTCGCGTGTCAGAAGCCGACCTAGCTGCCGCTCACGCTGGCGTGGACAGCCGATTCCTAGCCACGGTGCAGCGGATACGCGACAATATCCTGGAGTTTCAAGGAGCCATACTACATCGTGACGTGGAAGTCTTGCGTCGCGATGGGGTGGTTCTACAACAACGGTATGTTCCCTTGAGAAGAATTGGTGTGTGTGTTCCTGGCGGCGCGGCAGCCTACCCGTCAACTGCGCTAATGACTGTAGTACCAGCCATCGCTGCCGGTGTTCAAGAAATTGCTGTAATTGCGCCGCCCACTTTGTTTGGTGCGAACAATCCCGATGTATTGGCCGTCTGTCATGAGTTGGGCGTGACCGAAGTGTACCGCGTCGGAGGTGCTCATGGCGTGGCGGCGCTGGCTTTCGGATCCGATGCCATTCCTCGCGTTGATAAAATTGTCGGTCCCGGCAATCTATTTGTGGCACTCGCTAAAAAGTTTGTGTTTGGCGAGGTCGACATCGATTCCATTGCTGGACCCAGTGAGGTGGTTGTCATTGCCGATCAGACGACTCGACCGGACTTCTCCGCTGCCGACCTTCTCGCTCAAGCCGAGCATGCCCCCGGGGCCAGCATTCTGATTACCTGGGATGAAGGCACGCTGGAGGCCACTGCCCGTGAACTTGCATTACAGGTCGAAAATCTATCACGCAGCAGCTTGACGATCCAAAGCCTGGAGGCGTTCGGCGCATTAATCCTGGTACAAGATGAGCGAGAAGCGTGTGCCATCGCGGATATGATTGCACCGGAACACCTCCATATTGCAGTGAATGGTGGACGGAGATTGTTGTCTCGGATTCACAATGCGGGTGCCATTTTTTTGGGCAACTATAGTCCGGTGGCATTAGGAGACTATGTGGCCGGCCCGTCGCACGTACTGCCTACAGGGGGCACGGCGTCGTGGGCGTCCGGTTTGACAGCAAATGATTTTCTCCGTGGCGGAAGTGTGATCGAGTACTCAGCGGAATCCCTGCGACTCGCCGCCCCGGACGTGCAGAGTATGGCTGACAAAGAAGGCCTAACGGCCCATCGAGCCAGCATCGATATACGATTAAAATAACCTCACCAATGCCACTCACTATTCGGTCCAACATCGCTGCGATGGCGGGTTACAGCCCTGGGGAACAGCCGCAGGCCGGTAAGTTCATCAAACTGAACACCAACGAGAATCCTTACCCCCCGTCCGCAAATGTTGTGCGGGCCATTCAGTCATCCCTTCAACAGGGTCTAAGTCGATATCCAGATCCAACCGCAATGGCGTTTCGTGTTCGGGCCGGGCAGGTGTTAAACGTTGATCCGGACTGGATACTTTGTGGAAATGGCAGCGATGACATTTTGACAATAGTGACTCGAGCGTTCGTGAGCGAGCGGCAACATTTGCGTTTGCCATACCCCAGCTACGTCTTATACAAATCGTTGGCAGAGATCCAAGGAGCCGTCGCCGAAGAAATTCACTTTAATCGTGATTGGACGCTGCCCATCGAGTTCTCCGTTGCGGATGAATCGCTGCGCCTCGCGTTCTTACCAAATCCAAACAGCCCGTCGGGAACATTGATACCACCGGATGTCGTGCAGCGTTTAGCCGAAAAGTTGCCTTGCCCGCTATTGGTTGATGAGGCTTACGTAGATTTTGCTGAGTCGAACTGCGTCGACCTAGTGCGCCGATGTGAAAACGTGTTAGTGTCGAGGTCCCTAAGCAAGTCCTACGCCTTGGCGGGTCTGCGTTTTGGTTTCGTAGTAGCGCAGCCACAGATTGTCGAACAGCTCGTTAAAGTCAAAGACTCATACAATTGCGACACCCTTTCCATTGCCGGTGCGACCGCTGCAATCGACGACCAAACCTGGCTGAAGGATAATCGAAATCGCATTTTGGCGACTCGCAGAGTCCTCGAGCAGCGAATGAAGTCATTAGGATTTGACGTCACCCCCTCACAGGCAAACTTTGTATGGTGCACTCATCCTACTTCGCCGGTACGACCCCTGTATGAACAACTGAAGGCGCAGCGAGTGTTGGTCCGATACATGAACTACCTAGGCTGGGGGGACGGATTGCGAATCAGCATTGGAACTGATGAACAAAACGATGCCTTTTTCAGCCTTCTGAAGTCAATGGTGTAACATGGCGCGAACGTTTGAGGTTCACCGTAAGACGAACGAGACTGACATTCGCTTGTCGCTTGATCTCGATGGCGAAGGGCAAGGTATTATCCAAACTGGCGTCGGCTTTTTGGACCATATGCTGCAGTTGTTTGCCCGCCATGCCGCAATCGACTTGTCGGTCCAAGCGACCGGCGATTTACAAGTGGACCAGCATCACACCGTCGAAGACACCGGCATCTGTCTTGGCCAGGCGTTACGACAATCGCTTGGCGACAAAGCTGGCATTCGCCGTTACGGACATTTCAGCCTGCCCATGGATGAGACCTTAGTAACTTCGGCAATCGATGTTGGCGGACGATATTCGTTTGTCTTTCAAGCGAATTTTCCAAGTCCAAAGATTGGTGAGTTTGACTCGGAATTGGTCGAGGTGTTTTGGCAGGCAGTGGCAGCTAATGCCCTTTGCAACTTGCACGTTTTGTTGCATTACGGTGGTAACAGCCACCATATTTCTGAGGCAATTTTTAAGAGTGCTGCCCGCGCTTTGCGCATGGCAGTAGAGTATGACCCACGCTCGACAAGCATTCCCAGCACTAAGGGGACGCTCACCGTTTAGTCTTGCAACAGGTTTTCGATAATCGGCGGCACATCAATTGACCTGTTCAACCCATCCGCTCCGGTAACAACACGCCCTGCGTTACGACGATGGTTGCCGTGTCTGAGTTTCAAAAAACTTAGGCAATCCAGTCGGAAATAACTTTGCCGCCCACACCGGTAAGGCGCGCATCCAATCCTTGATGTCGGTAGGTAAGCTTGAGATGGTTCAGTCCGAAAAGTTGCAGCATGGTGGCGTGAAAGTCATTGATGTGGACTGGGTCTTTAGCGATGGACCAACCCAGATCATCCGTTTCGCCATAGGTCAAGCCCTTCTTAACTCCGCCCCCAGCCATCCATAACGAAAACGCGTTGGGATGATGATCACGGCCTGTCACCTTGGCGTAGCCTTGGCGATTCTCGCCGAGGGGAGTTCGTCCAAATTCTCCTGCCCAAACGACGAGGGTTGAATCCAAGAGCCCGCGCTGTTTGAGATCCTGAATTAAGGCCGCAACCGGTTGATCCGCCATGCCACAATTGTGCGCCAACTCGCTATCTAGGTTGGAATGGTGGTCCCAGGAAGCATGATTTAGTTGCACGAATCGCACGCCCCGCTCTACCAGGCGCCGTGCCAGCAAGCAATTCGTTGCAAAGGAGCGATAGACGCCCACACCTCCTCCGCGCCCACTACTGGCCGGATCCGTCCGCCCAACACCGTAGGCATCCATCGTCTTCTGTGATTCACTGGAAAGGTCTATCAATTCCGGTGCGGCCGACTGCATTCGAAAAGCGAGTTCGTAGCTGGCGATCCGTGCCGCGATTTCCGGATCTCCAATCAATTGCAATCGGTCGTTATTGATCTTTTCCAAAGCATCCAGTCCCGCGCGTTGAAGTTCGGGAGGAAGCCCAGGGGGATTGGTCAGATTTAGAACGGGTTCTCCCTGACTGCGGAATAAAACACCTGCATAGGAGGAGGGTAGGAAGCCGTTTTGCCACAACGTAGCACCACCACTAGTCCCTCGGCCTGCCGACAACACGACATATCCAGGCAGATTTTGCGATTCACTGCCAAGTCCATAATTAATCCAAGCACCTGCGGTGGGCAGACCAAAGAAAGAACGTCCGCACTGCAGCGATAGTTGTGCGGGATGGTGATTGAATTGGTCAGTAAACATGGAACGGACCATCAACAGCTCGTCGGCGCAAGTCGCTAAATGCGGTAGGTAATCGCTAAACTCCATCCCACTGTGGCCGTGCTTGGTGAACTTGCGATTGCTACCGAGTAAAACGGCCGATTCTTTTTTAATAAACGCAAACCGAACCAGACGTGTTAACGATTCTGGAAGAGGCTGACCGTTCAGCTCGTTCAGCTTTTGCTTCGGATCGAACAGGTCAAGTTGGCTAGGCGCACCCTCCAGAAAAATGAAGATGCAGGCCTTCGCCTTGGGGGTCGCATGCGGCGGACGCGGAGAGAGCGGGCTTATCGAGGCTGAGGAATCGGGCTCCTTCGCCACGGCAGTCCGGCAGTTCATGGATTCGGCCAGGAATAAGTGCTGTAGTGCCGCCAAGCCAAGACCATAACCGGCCGATGACAGGAAATAGCGACGAGTCATATCGAGCAAAAGAGAATGCGTCAGTGATTGGTCAATAGTCTTCATCGCGCTGAATCTCCCTGGTTACCAATCTAGTCCCCGGCTCCAGCCTTCGAAATGGTGGAAGGGCTCTGCGAACGAATTCGGGGCAAGGCGTCAACGGGAAATGATAAACAGCGAGTGTACTTTGGAATACGCACGAGCTGCGGTACCTTGACACCTCACCGTGGCCTTCGGTCTCATAATTGTGATGGATTGGTATGTTGGCCCAAGAAAGGTCGCCCGAAATGAACGTTCTAATTGTTGGTAACGGCGGGCGGGAGCACGCGTTAGCTTGGAAGATTTCTCAGAGTTCTCGCGCCGATCGGGTTTTCGTCGCGCCCGGGAATGCCGGCACCGCTTTCGACGCGGAAAATGTGGATATCGCGGCCACCGATTTCGTTCGACTTAAGCGTTTCGTTCAAGAGAACCGAATCGGACTGACCGTCGTTGGACCGGAAGGGCCACTGGCGGCCGGTTTAGTCGACTCATTTACTGAGTCAAAGCTGCGTGTTTTTGGCCCGACGAAGAGCGCGGCCGAACTTGAAAGCAGCAAGGTGTTTTGTAAGAACCTCCTGCGAGGCGCAGATGTACCCTCCGCCGACTACCAAGTATTTCGCAACGCGGAGAGTGCAGCTCACTTTGTCGAATCACGCTACCCATCTGAGGATCAATCGGTTCCTCTGGTCATCAAG
>JANNPR010000647.1:0-8924 GCA_031400345.1 Planctomycetota bacterium
CTTTCTAACCGTTGATGAACACGGGCGATTGGCTTCCATACTCTTCCCCAACGGAGTCATTCATTGCGTTCATTTGACAACTGGCAAGCTAATTTCTTCCCAGAAACTTAGCGGCGACGAGAATCCTCTGGCTTGGTGCGCCGATAGTCGCGACGGTAGGTTCGCTTTTGCCCTCCCCAACGCCAAAATTCAACACGGTACGATCGGGTTTAAATCCACCGCGGTGGTGGCGGCTGACCTGCCAGGGGATAAACGGCAGTTACCAGAGGGCGAAACGGTTGCGTTCCAGAATGGACTGCTTGAACGGATCAGCGACAACGAGTTTCGACTGCATCAACTAGACGTAACGCTCGACGAGCCGGTGGTGCTTAAGTCGACCGCGAAAATTCTCTTGATGGATTTGGCAAGTTCGCCCGCCGGAGAAGTGCTGGCACTGCTGCACGATGACGGCACTCTGCGAATGGGACGAGTCCACCGCATCAAGAACTTGCTTACCGGTAAATCGACTACTAAGTTGACCGAGGGATCGGTGCCGATTGATTTCGGAAGCGACCAGCAACCGCCAAGTCGATTACTGCTGTCAGGGTTAGGTGACAACGTTTATTTGGCGTGGGACGATGGTCGTGTTTTGCGGTTCGACACGAGGCGTCTGACGCATCCAGTGTTGGCGGAAGAATCGGACTTCGTTCCAGAGTCACAAGGCAAGCTTACGTCGTTATCATTCTTGATCGGGCGGGCATCTTTACTCTCCGGAGACTCCTTAGGGCGAGCCCGCGTTTGGTTTCAGGTGAAACCGACCGATGCCACGACCTCGGACGGCGCTGTGTTGGAAAAAGCACGTGAGCTTCCGCCTGGTTCGGCGGCCGTATCCTGTTTTGCAACATCGGCACGTTCGCGAATGATCGCCATAGCGTATGTGGATGGCAAGGTTTTGCTTTACCACGTCACGAGTTCTCAGTTGCTGGCATCAGGCTCCATTACCGGCGAAGACCTCGTGCCCCGTGCTTTAGTGCTTTCCCCCAAAGATAACACTCTGATCGCCATCGCAGGTCAACGTCTTTGGCAGTGGAATGTCGACGCCGAACACCCTGAGATCACGGTGGCATCGATCTTTCTTCCCGTTTGGTACGAGGGCTACGAGAAGCCCGAAACCGTCTGGCAATCTTCCAGCGGCACGGACGATTTCGAGCCGAAATACGGATTGTATCCGCTCGTGTTTGGTACGTTGAAAGCCACATTTTACACGATGATGTTCGGCACGCCGATCGCCTTGTTAGCTGCGATCTATTCGAGCGAGTTTCTCAATCGACGCGTTAAATCTCGGGTCAAGCCGGCGATTGAGCTGATGGCTAGTCTACCGAGCGTCGTGCTCGGATATTTTGCTGGAAACATTCTAGCACCATTAGTGGAAGACATCGTGCCACATGTCTTGACGTCCTTCGCCACGATACCTTTCGCCTTTTTGCTTGGTGCTCACCTGTGGCAATTGATTCCCGGGCACACGTTGCCAACGTTCCTGCGGAAATTCCGACTTTTGGCTGCTTGCTTGGCGCTTCCCTTGGGTATCGCACTTGCTGCATGGTTGGCTTCGCCCGTGGAGAAATGGTTGTTTGCCGGGGACATAAAGTCATGGCTAGATCTCCAAGTCGGCGATGGGACCGGTGCCTGGATGCTCTTGCTGCTACCGCTCGCGGCATTAACGGTCACGCTGGCATGTGCGACTTATGTTAATCCATGGATGCGAGCCATGGCCGGCAGTTGGGAGAGAACGCGATTTGCGCTGTTCGATCTGTCGAAATTCCTATTAGCCTGTGTGTCCACGGTCGTACTCGCCTATCTCGTTTCGTTGTTGCTCAGTGCTTTGGGAATCGATCCGCGCGGGACTTGGGTGAGCACCTATGTGCAGCGAAATGCCCTGATTGTCGGCATCGCCATGGGGTTCGCCGTCATTCCTCTCATCTACACGATCTCTGACGACGCACTTTCAGCGGTGCCTGACTCGTTGCGCGCAGCCTCCCTGGGTGCCGGAGCAACCCCGTGGCAGACTGCGGTGAAGGTAATCATTCCAACCGCAATGAGCGGACTATTTTCTGCGATCATGATTGGTCTTGGGCGTGCCGTAGGCGAAACGATGATCGTGGTCATGTCGACGGGAAATACTCCGATCAAAAGCCCTAACATTTTTGACGGCTTTCGTACCTTGTCGGCCAACATCGCCACGGAACTCCCGGAAGCCGTCGCCAATAGCACACACTACCGCATGTTGTTTCTGGCGGCGCTATGTCTGTTCGTTTTGACTTTCATCGTCAACACACTGGCCGAGCTAGTTCGTCAGCGATTCCGTAAGAGGACGTATCAGCTATGAGCACGTCCGATTCGGTCGACAAAGTGCAGTCCCCGCCAGATCAGGCTTCTCGGCCAATGCGGTCGCAACGCCGACGATCACGGCATTGGCGCGGCGGTAATTCCGTCATTGCGCACGGCGAACCCATGCTTTGGCTCACAGGTAGCGGCCTGATCATCTGCCTCACCATGATCGCCCTGCTTTTGTCCTACGTAGTGGTACAAGGTTTGATGACGTTTTGGCCAGTGCCGCTCCAACGATTGAATACCGTTGCCAATGTGACTTATTTGGGTGAGATGGCGGCCGAGGAATCCTATTCATTGGATTACAGTTCGCTCGATACCCTAACAGGCCCAACTCAGGATGCGGCAGCGAAACTCCTCCATCCGCGACTGGTCGAGACGCTCGCCGAGTGGGAAAGGCAATTCGGATCCGCTCAAATTATTGATTCCAAGCGGTCCGCAGTAGGCGACTCGGTATTAAAGGAAGTCGGACGCACAGCAGCTTTGCGAAATGCCACCGGCGACGAACGCAGCCGGTTGCTTACCGAGCTAAAATCTGCCATTGGATCGTCGGATGTCGTCAATAGTAAAGAGTTATCTGGCCAATTGAAGGAGCTTGCCGTACAGGATCCGAGTGGTCAGAAGCTATTCGATTTGTGGCAACAGTCCCGCCAGTCAGAAGATGCATGGTTAAGTACAGGCAACTTGGCCGGGATGGTTCAGAACTGGGTCACGGACGCCGACGTTCGCCGGCAAGTTTGGACTAGTCGTTGGTTCGCGATGTTGGCCACGGATATTTCAGTGATGCGTCAACGACGCTTGCTGCGGACAGGTAATTTTGAACTCACCAACGAACACTTTACCTGGGTGAACGATTTTGAAATCAATCCCAACGGGCAAAGCTACCCTGAATGGGCCGTCATCATCGAGCGTATGCAGTGGGGGCGTTTTTATGGGACTCCAAAAACCCTGATTGCTGACGGGCAGACAACGGCATCTACTGCCGGCGAGGTCTGGCGGGCGTTCGAACGTCATCTTCCCGAGATTCGCGGCCGTTGGTTGCAAGCCCGACGGCTGGAACGCGATGAGTTAGGAAGAATCAGCTACCAACAAGAACAACTTCGCCTACAACTTCGCGAAATCGAGTTGCAAGTCGGCCGCGACGATCCCCAGTGGGAAGCTGCGGCGGAGAATATGCAGGCAGAAACTGCAAAGCTCGAAAAAGAAACTAATGATCTTCGCGAACGAATCCAAGCGGTCGACAGTGCGAGTGAACGCTACCAATTGGTTATGTCCACAGCGGACGGGCAGGAAAAGTCGATCCCCCTATCCGAAATTGTGCGAGCTTACCCTGCCAACCGGCTGAGTTGGTGGGACAAACTGGTGGTCTACAGTTCCCGTTGGTGGGAATTTCTATCGCAAAAGCCGCGCGAGGCAAATAGTGAGGGTGGCGTACTACCGGCCATCTTTGGCACCGTGGCCATGACACTGATGATGACTGCCATGGTTGTACCATTCGGGGTTCTGGCAGCCTTGTACCTGCGCGAGTATGCCAGAGCGGGCATTATGGTGCGCATCGTTCGCATCGCCGTAAACAACCTGGCTGGCGTACCTAGCATCGTCTTTGGCGTCTTCGGCCTGGGGTTCTTCTGCTACATCATTGGCGCAAGCATCGACCAAACTTTTTTTCACGCCAAACTTCCCTCGCCAACCCTGGGGACGGGTGGCCTCTTATGGTCGGCATTGACACTGTCGCTGCTCACGCTACCGGTAGTAATTGTCGCCACAGAGGAGGCCCTGGCCGCCGTCCCCAACTCGCTGCGCGAAGGATCTTATGCTTGTGGAGCCAGCAAATGGCAAACGATTCGTCGCATCGTTCTGCCGCACGCGATGCCAGGGATTATGACCGGCATGATCTTAGCCATGGCACGCGGTGCTGGCGAAGTTGCACCACTCATGCTAGTAGGGGCTGTGAAAATCGCTGACGAGTTGCCGGTGGATGGATACCTACCTTTCGTCCATTTAGAGCGCAGTTTCATGCACTTGGGGTTTCATATTTATGATTTAGGATTTCAGAGTGCCAATAGCGAAGCCGCTAAACCGATGGTCCTAACTACAACGCTATTGTTGATTTTGGTGATCGCGATTCTTAACATTGCTGCGGTGGCATTGCGATCTCGACTCCGCAAGCAATTACGAGTCGGCCATTTTTGAGCAGGCCTCTAGAAATACAGTACTAGATATGTCGACCGATAAATCAGCTGCGTCCGCCTTGGAGACGCCGAAAACAACGACGGCGGCTGGGAAGACACTGCCCAAAGCGAATGGCAGCCGATTAGCGGCAATTGCCCGCGGCGAATCGGTTCCGGCCGAAATTCATCGCGAAGTGCTGCAGGAAGAATCCGTCTTGGAAGTCAAGGACCTGTGCCTGTGGTATGGACAAAAACAGGCACTGTTCAACGTTTCCATGCCAGTTACCAAAGGCCAGGTGACTTCACTTATCGGTCCATCCGGATGTGGTAAATCCACGTTGTTGCGTTGCGTCAATCGGATGAACGACTTGATTGACGGGGTGCGCGTCAGCGGGGATATGACTCTCAACGGAGAGTCGATCTTTACACTTGGCGTGGATGTCATCGAACTTCGCAAACGAATGGGAATGGTCTTTCAAAAACCCAATCCGTTTCCCATGAGTATCTACGAAAACGTTGTCTATTCTTTACGGATCGACGGAGAACGCAAGCGGTCGGTGTTGGATGAAGTCTGCGAACGCAGTTTGCGTGGAGCAGCGCTTTGGGAAGAAGTCAAAGATCGACTACAGGAAAGTGGCTTAGGATTGTCCGGCGGGCAACAACAGCGGCTATGTATCGCCAGAGCCATTGCCAGTGAGCCGGAAGTATTGCTTCTAGACGAACCCTGTTCCGCGTTGGATCCGCTGGCAACGGGAAAAATTGAAGACCTAATTCAAGACTTACGCGGCGAGTATTCCATTCTGATCGTCACGCACAACATGCAACAGGCGTCGCGGATCAGCGACTATACGGCGTTGATGTACTTGGGTCGGTTGATCGAATACGGTCCCACGCCTCAGATTTTCACGCGTCCAAAGCTAAAAGAAACAGAAGACTACGTCACTGGGCGTTTCGGATAAAGTCAGCCCGTAGCGTCACGTTGAGTAGACCCAGCGCCCAAGTATTAAAGCGGGAAGTAGCAAAGACACAACAACTACGGCCCACTGCCAATCGACGATCGCAAAACAAGTGGCCGCGTTAAGTATGATTAGCGATAGAATACCATTCTTGACGGCCGCTTGAACTCGTCCGGGAGTGGGTTCCCAAAGTGCTAAGGCACAACGTCGAAGGATCGGTACAGATAGTAAACACACAGCCAACGGCCAAGTGCTATTTCCTTCGATCCTTACGGCGAGTTGGCCCTCTGGAAATCGAGGAAAACACGCCAACAGAACTAGACCCGTAATCATCCAGATCATACCAAATACTAGGGGAAAGCGAGGACTGTCTTTTGCCTCGCTGCGTGCAAACCAAGTCACTCCGGTTATGTACAGTCCCATGCCTCCGGCAATGGCAAGCTGCCACGGTGTGTATGCTCCGATCGACGACACCGAATTTTCCGTCGGCGATGCGATGCTCATTCCCAAAAGCAAATTGAGCGATCGGCAACCTCCCATGATCCAGGGCCCGATCATCGTCTTTTTCGCCCAGGCATCGTATAGCAACACGCACGCCCCAAGAGTGGTGGCGATCACACCCGGTCGCCACGGCAAGTCAGGCGGGTGTCTGACGGCGAATCCGGCCAGCCAACCGCAAATGACCCCTAGTACGAGCATCTCGAAGCCTAACCAGCGAGCCCAGTCCAGCGAAATGCGACCGGATGGCAGAGGCCGCTGCGGCCTCTCGTGCCGATCGATTTCTACGTCAAACACATCGTTCAGTACCATCCCGGCCGTGTAGAGCAGGGTTGACACCGACGCTAATAGAGCAAATTGCCAAAGTGGTTCTAAAGAACGTTGGACAATCAGAAACCCGCACATTACGTCGGAAAGCGCGGTGAATACGTTGGGGGCCCGGAACAGCCTAAGATAATCCAGTAAGCGAGATTGATGTACGGGCGAGGGGGGCACAATAAATAACTCAAAGGTTAGAATCCAGTTACCGGCGCGAGGGGTAAATTATTGCACGTTGCAATGCAACTTTCGAGCACTCAATACACGGTTTGTAGTAGGCACACGCCGTGTGCCGTCCATCACGGCCCACGGAGTGTGCCTACTACAAACGAAGGAGGTTCATATTGACTTCGCCGAATGAGCCCGCTCTCCCACTAGATCAATCTAAGGTGCCGCTAACGCGTCCTCAGGAGCAGGTATTGCTGGATCTTCTAAGTGAACTGAAGGGGTCTCGCTTGTTGTGCAATACGGCTGGGCGCGCCCAGTTCGCCCACGCATTCGCAATGGCCAATGCCAGCGCGAGGGTGTGCTGTATCTTTCTGGATCAGTTTCATTTGCGACGGACACAACGGATTTGGAATGACGCAGATTGCAAGGTCGAACTGGTCTGCGACAGCGATCCACCGACCGGGCCATATGATCTGGCAGCCATGGCGTTCTCGAAACATGGTGAGGCCGAACTGACGCGAGATCTGATCCATTCGGCCTATCGGCAAACGATCCTAGGTGGTCGCCTCGTGACGACAACCGATAACAAAGCTGATACATGGCTTCATAAGGAAATGCGAAAGCTGTTTCAAAAAGTCTCGCGAGTTGTTACCCACAATGGGGTTGCCTATTTAGCCACCAAAGTGGAACCAACTGCCAAGACGAAATGTTTCCGGTGTGAACTGGTCTTCCGGGATCGTGATCGACTCATGCATTTAGTGACCCGGCCCGGAGTATTCTCCCATCGTCACGTCGATCCGGGAGCTCGTAGGCTGCTCGATGCGATTGAAGTGCAGAACGGAATGCGAATACTGGATTTGGGGTGTGGATCTGGCGTTGTTGGTTTAGCGCTGGCCCGCCGGAACGCTGGGGTCCGCGTTTTGGGCATCGACTCGAATCCGCGCGCCGTCGAGTGCCTAAATTCGGGTGCGGCGCGCAATGGGCTGAGCAACGTTGAAGGGGTACTCGACGCAGATGGGACAACGGTGCCGTCCGAAGCATTCGAGATGGTTGCCGCTAACCCTCCCTACTTCTCGCATCACCGAATTTCCGAAATTTTCGTGCTAACTTCCGAACGAGTCTTGCGAGCGGACGGCGCCCTTTATTTAGTCACCAAAGATCCGGGATGGTATACAGAACGGCTCCCGAAGCTCTTTGGCAACGTGCACGTTTCGGAACACAGGTCCTATTGGCTAGTTAAGGCCACCAAGTCATGAAGGAACCGTTCCCGCTTCGTTCTTATTGACTCTGGGACGCAAATGCGTGGAAATCCGAGAACGGCTACCATTTTTCCGATCTTAGGATTTTTGACGCTTCTTTATCCTAGCCTGCACCGTCGACTTGCTAGCGGAGACCAATCTGCTAGCGGCTTAACGGTCGACCCAGCAACGTTGCCCGCAAAGTCTGCGTGTATTTCCAAGATTCGTTAATCGTCAAGCCTGTTGTAACCGAAATTCTTGATACTTCCGTGCGACCTTATTGGGTGCGAGCGAATCGAGTCATTGCGCACTTACATAGCGGGAATCACTTTCAGGATGCTAGCAGGTATGACAGCGAAATACGTTTCCCAATGTCGTTGCGTCTCTACCGTTTGTGGGATACTAGTCATTTGTCTCGCGCCGGCCGTGGCTGCTAAGGGCGCAGAGCTTCGGACCTCGTCGGGGCAAAGGCGAATTTACCGACAAGTTTCCTACACCCATCAGCAAGCGGCACCCAACGAGTCCGTCGATGAGTCGTCGGATCCCGACATGCAGGAACATCCGAATGCCAAGTCTAGGGCCGGTGTCGGATCAGAAATCCCTCGAAAGGCTGCTCCCAGGTCTCAGTCATCAAACGCTAAGCCGTTAGCGCCTGCGTCGCGTATGCATACTCCACCGGACTCTTACGTCATGCCCGAGATGGTAGAGAATTCGAGTGAATTTGGCGATTGGCTTGATCCGACTTGCGGCATGTCGGCGATTTGTGGACCATGCATTGGCGGTAATGGATGGTGGGCAGATATGGAAGCACTGATTTGGTGGCGACGAGCACACGCGCTGCCTCCGTTGGCGACAACCAGTTCCGCTGGGACAGCGTTTGCCAACGCAGGAGTGCTCCCGGCCGCTACGGTTCTGTTCGGAGGTGAGGGCGAAGGCGGAGAGGCTCGTCCGGGTGGGCGAGTCCACGTTGGAACCTGGTTCGATGCGTGTCAGCGCGTTGGAATTGGCGGTCGCTTCTTTGCATTAAGTGACGAAACGACTCGCTTCAACAGTGACTCCACGGGTACGCCAACTCTGGCGATCCCTTTTTTCGACGAAGTGCTCAATCGAGAGAATGCGCTTGTCGTAGCCTTTGCGACGGCACCCGACCAGAGATCGGGAAGTATCCAGATTGCAGGTACCTCGAAGGTTTACGGCGGCGACGTCTA
>JANNPR010000748.1:0-2709 GCA_031400345.1 Planctomycetota bacterium
GGACTCATGCGACGACCACCCAAATGATAGTCCTCGGCCGTTATGTTCCGCCGCGCGTAATACCGCCCGACCGCCAGCATGCCGGCGGCATAGAGCGCGACTATGATCCAATCGATCATCCCCACCGCACATTCTCCTCGATTCGCAAACGGGGGGCTGTCACTTGGCAGACCGACAAATGGTATTATGTTCTGCGGACGTCGCAAGCGGCGGAGCGCCGATAGGAGTGTGTTCCTGCAAATGACAAAGGCCGAATGAAAAATGAAAAATGACAAGTGACAAGTGAAGTGACAAATGACAACTTGCTTATGATGTACGATTTTGTTTTGACCAATGGAACGCTGGTTGACCCCGCCGCGAAATTAAATGAACGGCGGCATGTGGCCATTCACGAGGGCCGAGTCGCGGCGATCTTGGATAGCACCGCACCGGTTGTCGCCAAAACGACACTCGATTGCAGCGGGCAGTTGGTGGTGCCGGGGTTGATCGACTTTCACGTGCATGTGTTTCCCGGGGTGAGCAATTTTGGCATCGATCCGGACGAGACCTGCCTGGCTCGTGGGGTCACGACCGTGCTCGATTTCGGAACTGCGGGCGGGTTAATTTTCGATGGGTTTCGGCGGTTCGTGATCGACGTCGCGAAGACTCGCGTCAAGGCGCTGATGCTGATCGCCGGGCAAGGGATGATCAGCAGTAACAACACGAAGCCCGCGCTCGGCGAGTTATGGGATCTGGCGTTCTGTGATGTCGCGGGTTGCATTGCGGCGGTCGAGAGACATCGCGATTGCGTGGTCGGGATCAAGGTCCGCTGCATGGAGGACATCTCGCGCGGCGGCTTGCACGAAGCGGAAGGCTTACGGCGTGCGCGGCTGGTGGCGGATGAAACCAAGCTGCCGCTCGTTGTGCATCCGGCGAATTCGTCGCTGCCGATTCAGCACATTCTCGAAACGTTGCGGCCGGGCGATGTGCTGACGCATTGCTTCCATGATAAGAACTGTAAGCTAATCGATGGCTCGAACAGACTCTTGTCGGTCGTCCGTGACAAGCAGCGGGATGGCGTGCAATTCGATGTAGGTCACGGGCGGGGGAGTTTCGCCTGGCGTGTGGCCCGCGAGATGCTCGACCAAGGCTTTGATCCGGATTTCCTCGGCAGCGATTTGCATTCGTACAACTTGAATGGGCCGGTGTTCGATCTGGTCACAACGCTTGAAAAGTTCTTGCATCTGGGAATGAGCATACCGGAGGTCATTCGCCGCTCGACCGCCACGTGCGCAAATTGGCTCGGACTGTCGCACGAGATCGGGACTCTCCAACCCGGCGCCTGTGCGGACATCACGGTATTGGAGATTGTTGGCGGCGAGAATCCACTGACCGATTCCGAGGACGTCACCGAAATCGCCAATCGCCGCTTCGAGGTCCGCGCCTGCTTCCGCGCTGGCAATCGCATCAATTTGCTGCCGAAGCCGGAAACACGGCGCCGCGAATTTTACTAACCCGAAAGACCAAAAAGGAAAGATGTCATGAAATGCGACATGACAAATACGGAAATGCAAAGTGCAAAATGCAAAGTAAAAAATGCAAAATGAAAAGTAAAAAGGGAAAAGTAGTGTCGGGTCAGCGAGTTCTCGAAATCATAGTGCAGTTCTCATTTTTCACTTTGCATTTTGCATTTTTCATTTTGCATTCTCCCGAATTCCAACACCCACGCAGCTATAGTGCCGAACACTATTGGACGCGTCGCGTTCTATGACGTACCCTTTCATTGGCGGTTAATCACGCGAGGCTTTTCATAGCCATTCGGCTACAGTGCTTGCGGCCCGTCATAACCGATCCGGAATTATCCAATGCGAACCATGCTGCCAGGCGCGGTTCACGCGCTGAGGCGCGGCCGCCGCGGAACCGCCGCGGTCGAATTTGCGATTGTGCTTCCCCTGCTGCTCATCTTGGTGATGGGGATTCTGGAAGTCGGGCGCATGCTCGATGTGCAACAGATAATGACCAACGCGGTGCGCGAAGGGGCTCGGCATGGTGCGGCGGACGCCCCCATAGCCGATGTCGAGCAAGTCGTGCGACGCTATCTAATCCAACAGGGTTTAACCGCGGCCGAGGCTTCCGCGACCGTCACCTGCAAGACGGACGGGACTACCGCTTCAGGGTTCCCGGTATACCAGGTGCGAGTTTCCCTGCCGATCAGTGCTGCACAGTGGGTATCGAGCCCCGTCGTAACGAGCCCCGGGTCTCAGCTCATCGCGGAGGCAAGTTGGACGCGAAACAACTGAGGGCCATTGTCATGAAACATCCATCTCGCTTGCAATCGTCGTCACCGGGGCTCTGGGCCCCGCCACGGCCTGGCCGACGTCCACCGCGGAGCGGGGTAACGACAGTCGAAATGGCTCTCGTACTACTACCGTTCCTAATCTTCGTCTTCGCCGTCTTCGAGTTCGGGCGGTTTGTGATGGTTCGCAATCTCGTCGAGAACGCAGCCGGCGCAGGCTGCCGGCGGGCCGTGGTCAACACCGACGTCAATAACAACAGCAACAATTTGAGTACCGCCTCGATCCAGCAAGAGGTGCAAGTCGTCCTAGGCCAGTCACTGAGCAATTTGCAAATTCAGGTCTATCCGACCAATGCCAAAGGTAACCAAGTCAAAGGCGATTGGACTACCGCCACGTATCAACAGGGGGTCGCGGTGGAAGTCAGTGGCAACTA
>JANNPR010000752.1:0-4216 GCA_031400345.1 Planctomycetota bacterium
CATCGTCTGCCTCCACTTTCGTGGACAATCGTTATTTCACTTAAGCTCGGTTCACCCTGCATTAACGATACAATCCGCATAACCGTCATCGGGTGATTTTCTCGGCACCTTCAGTATGAAGCATTAATTTTGCTCCGGTGAAGAAATCTCCGCCCGTCCTATCTTCTTCTTAAACTACCCAGTCGTCAGGACGCGTGCACCGTCAGCCGCGCGTTCCGGCTGGGGGGGAATTGCGATTCCGATTGTTCCAGTTGTGCGGTCCTAAGGGGAATCCCCCAAGCTGGTTAGCACATTCCGACGAAGGTGAATCCAGTGCTTAATCCCTATCAAGCGACCCCCCTAACCTAACCTCGCCGGATCGCGCCATGCACGCCTTCAAATGCACCGTAAGTTTTTTGTTACTCGTTGTGACGATGGCTCCCAAAAGTTTTGCCGATGGCTTGCTTCGCGATGGCATCGGTGCCGTAGCAATCGGCCGCGCCGGCGTGAACCTGGCCTATGCCGATAACGGGGCCATTATTTTTGATAACCCCGCCGGGATGACGAATATCGCAGGCACAGGACTATGGGACATAAGTCTTGACACCCTCTATGCCCGCGTCGATTACAGCGATCCCGCGAATCCGAATGCGGAAGCTAGCAGCAACGCCTACCCCCTTGGCATGGCGAGCTATATTCGACGCGATCCTGACAGCCCCTGGGCCTGGGGCATTGGCGCATTTGTGCCTGCGGGCTTCGGCGCGGGGTTCGACTTAAATTCTCCCGTTGGCCCGGCCAGCTACATGTCGCTCGGAGCGCTGGGAAAAATTCTACCAGGTGTGGCATGCCAGCTGACCGACAACCTGTCGATCGGCGGAACTTTCGGCTTGGCAGTTTCCCATGTCGAACTTGAGGGTCCGTTTTTTACCACGGCACTGCCCGCGGTTCCGACGCTGATCGACCTGCAAGGGACGGGCGTCGCGCCCACTGGCAGCGTCGGCTTGCAATATATATTGACACCCGATACGGTCCTCGGGCTAACCTATACTGAGGCTACCCGTTTCTCGTTCAAGGGGCATGGCCGAGCGTCACTGCCGTTCACGCCGTTCGGACCGCTTGCAACCAGTTTTGAATCGCAAATCGATTTAGAATGGCCGAGGTCGCTGGGAATGGGTGTGATGCATAACGTTTCCCCCAGTTCTCGCATCGGATTCGATGCGGTGTGGTACGACTGGTCGAACGCCTTCAACGAATTGCCGATCACGCTCCGCAATCCGTCCGATCCGATCGTGGGCGCGATTCTGGGAGCGCAATATCGCGAAGCCTATCCGCTGAACTGGAGTGACTCGGTTTCGTACCGCTACGCCTACGAGTGGTCACCGAGCAATGAAATGACGTGGCGCGCCGGTTACACCTATCACAAAAGCCCGGTACCCAGCTCGACCCTCAGTCCCTACCTCGATGGGATTCTGGAGCATGTCGTTGCGTTGGGCTTCAGCCGCTACATGGGTGGTGGCTCGCTGAACGTCGCTTACCAGTACTCGTGGTCACCTGAGCGAGTTGTCACCAATAGCCAAATCGTAGGTGACGACTTCGACAATAGCACCCTGCGAGCTCAAGCGCACTGGATCAGCGTCGGTTACATCAAGCCATTTTGACCCGGAATATCCAACCCTGAAGCGCAAGCGAAGTAAATGAACGGGCTGCAGTAAAATCCAAGTCGTATCTAGAGCACGCTCTACGGGGCGGTAAGCAGGCCAGGCACTTCGGTCTTCTGAACTAGATAGCCTCGACCCATTGTTTAGCCGACGACTTGCAGGCTACGGCCCTGGATCAACTGATCCAATTCCGACGTCAGACGGGGCAGGATCTGGTCATAGGCGAATTTGCCCAGTTCTTCGCGTCCGCGTTTGAGCGTGACGTAGTTGGGACCGCACCACATCCCCAGGTCGGCGTCGTCTGTCTCGCCGGGACCGTTCACACGGCAACCCATGACGGCGATGGTAATCGCGTGTTCCTGGGCGTACTGGGTTATTTCCTTGACTTGCTGCGCCAACTCGATGAAGGCCTCGTTCTCGACTCGTGAGCAGCTTGGGCAGCTGATGATATTCAGCTTCTTCGTTCCAAAATCGACCACGCTGCGTACCCGGCCCGCGGCGATGTCCTGCAGGATTTGCCGCCCCGCTGCCACTTCGTCCGATTTGCGGGAGTTAGGCACTGTTAGGGAGACGCGAATCGTGTCACCAATTCCGCGGCTAATCAACTGCTCAAAGGCAATCCGGGTCTTGATGACGCCTTCGGGCGGCAGCCCGGCCTCCGTAACGCCGAGATGCAGTGGCACGTCTGGCCGAATTTGGGCGAAGCGACGATTGACTTCAACCACCTTGCTGGGATCCGAATCTTTCAGCGAAACGCAGTAGCGAACAAATCCCAGTGCATCCAATAGCTCGCAGTGTTCGAGCGCGCTGTCGAGCATCGGCGTGATCGAGTCGTTGTGCTCATATTTCTCGGCCTGCGCGGGATCGACCGACCCGCAGTTCACGCCGACCCGCAATGCGCAGCCGTGTTCGCCGGCGACTTGCACGAGGAATTTCACTTTGTCTTGCCACGACCGGTCCCGCTCGTGGTGGTGCAAGTGTCCTGGGTTATAACGAATTTTGTCGACCGACGACGCAACTACCGCCGCCATGCGATAGTTCTCCTGCAAATCGACTGAAAGGTTCGCGGTTGTGTTCTTACGCACTTCCGCCAGGGCTTCCGCATCCTGTCGATTATCGACCGCAATCCGGATGATATCGGCGCCGGCGCTGGCCAAGTCTCTGACTTGTTCGGTCGTCGCCGCGACATCCTGCGTGTGCGTGGCCGTCATACTTTGGACGGCGATAGGATGCCCGCCGCCGAGGGTAATCGAGCCGACGCGCACGGCGCGCGTGGGATTTCGCTGAATATTGGCATGGGTTTGCATGGGTAGTACCAGTTAGGCCTGGGCTGCGACAAGGAGCTCACGCAGCTCGACGGGCAGGGGAAAATGGACATCCTCTTCGCGCATCGAACGCTCTTCGAGCTCAGCCCCGAATTGCTGAGTCAGTAGTTCGATACAGCCCTCGACGAGATCCTCCGGAGCGCTTGCGCCCGCGGTGACTCCGACGACTTCATCGCCGCGAAACCAAAGTGGATCAATATCTTGTGGGCCATCGATGAGATAGCTCGGAATGCCGTTCTCCACCGCGATTTCGGCCAGTCGCATACTATTTGAGCTGTTCTGACTGCCCACGACGAGCACAACATCGACGTCATGCAGAACGGCTTTCAACGATTCTTGCCGGTTCTGGGTCGCGTAGCAAATGTCTTCCTTGGGTGACCCAACCGCTTGCGGAAATCGCTCCTTCAAACGGTCCAGGATCTTATTGGCCTCGTCAACGCTCAAGGTTGTTTGCGTCAGGTAGGCCACCTTGGCCGTCGCCGGAAGCTCGAGCCGATCTACTTCCTCGACCGTTTGCACCAGCAGTATTTTCCCGGGGGCCTCGCCCAGCACGCCGATCACCTCGTCGTGCCCTTCATGCCCCACCAGCACAATTGTGTAGCCTTGCTGCGCGAACCGCACCGCTTGCCAATGCACTTTCCGCACGAGCGGGCAAGTGGCGTCGATGACTTGTAACGAGCGTTCCTGCGCGGCCTGCTGCACTTCGGGCGAGATGCCGTGAGCGCTATACATCAGCCGCGCGCCGGCCGGAACTTCATCCACGCGATCGACGAACACGACGCCTTGTTGGCGAAAGCGCTCGACGATGTGTTTGTTGTGGACGATTTCGTGATAGACGTAAAGCGGCGCGCCAAAGATCTTGAGAGCCGTCTCCAGGGCGGTGACCGCCATGTTCACGCCCGCACAAAAGCCGCGTGGACGCGCCAGGATAATTTTCATAGTTGTCTCCGAAAGATGCTTTTGGAAGCGTCACTCGGGTTCGTATTTGTGGTGGAAGGAAGTGACACGGTCGGTTCTCCGGCGTGCTCGCGGCTGATCGCGGCGAAGTCGTCGGCGATTGCCACGAAGGCCCGCACGACCTCTGGATCAAATTGGCTGCCCAAGCCGTTCACAATGATTTCCCTGGATTCTTCGTGGCCAAAAGCATTCTTGTAGACTCGTTGGGAAGTCAATGCGTCGTACACGTCGGCCAGAGCCACGACGCGGGCACACAACGGGATGTCATCGCCCTTTAAATTTTCTGGATACCCGGTG
>JANNPR010000779.1:0-9755 GCA_031400345.1 Planctomycetota bacterium
ACTTCCCGCGCCGGATGTGCTGATTGTCCAGCCGCCGACAAAGGCCCCCGCGACGGCGTACATGACAACCTTGTCCGTCGTACTGTCGTTACCGGCCACAAGTGCACCCGTCGGTAACTATGTCCCTAGAGACTCATCGCCAGTGATTCAGGACGGTCAGTTCATCCGCAATGGGAATGTTGGCGTACAGGAGATTTTCGATGGCCCGGACCACGCCGCGGGGCGTCATGTCTCGCCTGGGGTTGTTGTCGCGGCGAACCACGAAGATGCCAGGGTGATGACCCTCGGCGTCAAGAATCAAGTCGTGCAAGAACGCGAAATCGTCGTGGTTCCCCGTGATCAGCACGCGCCTCTCGCGGATCGCGTGTCGTAGATGGGCCGCATCGTAACTCCCGGTCTGCCCGATATCAGCGGGAATACGGACGTAATGGCCGGCAGAGCGCAACAACTGCACGAACAAAGGATCGACAGAGTCGTCGTCGAGATAGAAATTCATGAGCGTCCGGCCCTGTCGATTCGTGCGATGTGGCCGTGCCGTGTTAGCCTTCGGCCGTGCCGGATGCGCCGTGGGAATTCCTATTAGACGCTCTTCCCCGGACGTTGGTCTCCTCTCGGTCCAAGTCTTCTCGAATCTCGGAAGGCTCCGACTCGCAGTAAGCGATCGCCTCACTTACCGCTTCCACCGGCAATCTGAACGCGGCCGCGATCTCTTCCGGCGTTCTGGGTTCCTCCTCGTTCACATACATCCCATAAAGGATGCGAGCCATGATCCGCGTACCTTTCATGAACATCTGCCGATACGCTGAGCCAGCCTTGGGAGCAAGATGGATCCATGTGGTTGTTGTTTGTGCTGCCATATCAATAGCCTAGCACGTTTTGAGGATCGTCGTCTATCTTCGAGAGGATTGGCGAGAATGTTCCTGCGCGACGCGGTTGCCAAACGTTACGTTTGGAAGAGACTGGCGATCGCGGTAGGGACCGCCGTTTCCGGCGGCCCCCCGCACAGATCCGTACGTGAAGCATTCCCTCAGTCGCGATAACCGAATCGACGGCGGTCAGGAGTATGCGGGACTGAGCGAACTAAATACCCTTCCTAATAGGTTCTATCGTGGGATGCTGACTTTGGCAGAAGCGATTCGACATTAACCACTCACGGCTTAATCCCGCAGTCGGTACCCACCGACTCATTAGGGACAACGGACCGTGCGTCACAGAGTTTCGCCGCGCGGGGCAGGCAAAGCGACTTTGCTTGCGGTCTCGATGGAAGTTTCGTCCGAGCCGCTGGCGTCTAGACCTTGAGCGATGACCTGATCCGTGACTTGGTCCAAGTGTGTTCGCAATAGTTGAGATAGCTCCTCAAATTCCGGCCACAACGTCCCATCTACGAAGGACTTGGAAACTCGCAACATCACGGTGGTGTAACGTTGGCCGCGGTACCGGTACGGCTCCAAGCGGTACCGCCGAGCCAAAGCCATGAACATCCGCCGCGACCACGCGTCGGACATAGTGAACTTGTATTCGACGGGAGGGTCGACCTCCTGGTAACGCCGCAACTGTTCGAGGATCGCGTTAAGCGCATGTCCGGCGGCCGCACGCTCGCCGTCGACGTCGGTTCGAGCGTACAAAGCCTCGACGCGGCGCATCCGCTCCAGAAGTGTGTTTAATTCCGTCATGACTCAGTTCCCGAAGGAAACGGTGGTTGGCTATTTCAGACCTTTCGGCTCCCTGCTGCTTACTGCGGTCTGCCGACTGGCTTCCCGGGACACAATCCGGTCGACATCCTCGTCGAGCAAATAGCCCGCGGTCGCTAATCGAACGCACTCTGCGCGTAGTAAACTCAAGTATTGATCCTGGTTTTCATAGCGCTCGACTACAGAGCGCCGCGGGTCTCCGCTAAGTTCGCGATCCGCTTGCGTCTTAGGAAAAGGAATGTACGAGCCGTTCAGGCCCACCAATTCGCCTTCAGCGCCGGCATCGCGATTCCGCAAACTCCAACCTGTATAAGTCGCTACCGGAATAGCTACTTCGGGAGGCAAAAGACATCCCAATTCATTCCCATCTTCGTTGCAACGCGGTACCAAAACCGCGTAATGATCACCTTGCTTAGGAGGCTGCAAGTCGATTATTCCATCTGTTACCCAGCGAGATCCCAAATCGAGTAATCGGGGCTGCTGCATGACTTCTGGGTAACGAATCCCAGGTATTGCGGGAAAACCGGTGGCAACTTGTGGAAACTTTACTAGCGTGCCGGTTGCGATCGTGGGGTAAACACTTGCAAGCGGCGTGTCCCCTTTTTCACACCAGCCATCTAAGGCTAACAGTAAACAGCGTAAAAATGGCCGATAATCACCGGGATTCGCCAACGTCTGACCATTTCCGCTGGAAGACGGGAAGCTGGCGGGGCCATGCTGCGTTCCCCCGAACGCAAACAGACGCACATTGTCCGGAAGCACTCCATCTCGCAACCCCGCAGGATCGGTGTGAACAAGCGAGCCGCTACGCGACCAATATTCAGTTGCAGATTGCGTGTGCATAATTTTCGGCGCGGTTTTCGATGCCATCGCTCGCAGAAGAATTCCATCGCTGGCTCCTGTTAAGGGATCGGTCTGTGCTTCGTATGCAAAAGGAAACCGATCTACAGGCCAGTCATGGTTATCGTGTTGCATCGAATAGGCAGTCGGTTGGGCAAATCGATGATTGAACGAGCCCAAGCCTCCGCCAGCAACGTGCGGAATGATTCCGTCAAATACGGCGTGGCCAAGTTCATCTTCATTAAATCCTGAGTAAACAAACTCGCGCAAAAAACGGCCGCTCTGTGAGACTCCAAATCCATAGACTCGACTGATGCCGGGCTCACCGTTTGCAACTAAAGGGTTCCCGTTGTCAGCAAGACGCAAACTGGATAGCAAGTCACGGACGGACGCAAAACAAACACCATGCACCAACGGGTTTTGGGCTTCGTAAATCAACTCGTACAGATAGCCCTTGCGAAAACCAGCAGGAAGTTCTAACTCTACTTTTGGCAATTGGCCCATAAACTGCAAATCGACTTCGGTCACGTGCAAGCGAAACTGTGGGCGCGGAATCAAAATCCTGGGGGAGCCAGGGGTTCGTCGCCAGCTAAGAGCGGCTTTTTCAAGACCTTCGGTTGTGGGGCGATAAGCTCCATGATTTTCGCGGTTGATGTTTAAACGCTGCATCTCCTTGTCGGGACACATTTCATATCGCACCAAACCCGTGATCGGACCCTCGCGGCCTTTGGCTACTGGCGCGTGTAACTGCAACCGGCCGTCTCCTGGCAAAAGCTCTCCATTCCACCCGCTCCAAACGACGGTGAATCCCTGCCGCATCAAGAAACCGTTGCCTGCGTTGTCGGCATCGTTTCCGCCGGTCGCATCGTTGAAAAACTTTAGAGCCAGCTTATTTCCTCGGTTATTGACATCGTACACGAGTGCTCGATTTCCCTTACTCAAATCGCGCGGCGCTAAGATGAAGAACTCTGACGAGAATTCCACGCGACCGTCCTTCCTCGGTTCAGCAAACCTGAGATCCTTAATGGCCTTGTTTTGGCGTATCGATGGGTCGATTGCAAAGTGCACCGTCCCGACGATCCGTTCATATGGTCCCACGTCCCCAAACGACTGACCGCCAGCAAACAGCGACCGATCCGTGATTTCAAATTTCACGACTTCGGCGTGAGCAATTGCGCCAGTAAAACTGAGAAGTGTGGCGAGCGCGGAGGAGACGAGCAAACGAAATGCGTGCATACGGTACCTCGATATCGAAAACTAGGTGAACGCGATGCAGTAGGCAGACTCCAGTTGCCGCCACTGGCACTACAACGTTGCGAGACGACCGTCACGCCACGATCTCGGATAGGACGTTGCCGGCCACATCCGTCAAGCGAAAATCGCGTCCGTTAAGTTTGAACGTCAGTCGTTGATGATCCAGACCCAAAAGATGCAGTATCGTGGCATGCATGTCGTGGACGTCAACCGGGTTTTGTTCGGCCTTAAAACCCACTTCGTCGGTTGAGCCGTACGTGGTCCCGCCTTTGACGCCGCCACCGGCAAACCAAAATGTAAAGGCGTGAGGATTGTGGTCGCGCCCCGGCTTCTCGGATTTCTGAGCAACCGGTAGCCGACCGAATTCACCACCCCAAATCACGAGCGTCGAGTCCAGCAAACCTCGCTGCTGCAAATCTTCCAACAAAGCAGCGATTGGTTGGTCGGTTTCGAGCGCAAAGCCTTCATGATTGCCTTTGATGTCGATGTGACCATCCCAGCTCCGCTGATTCTCCATGCCCCCCGAATAAATCTGCACGAAACGGACACCGCGTTCGATCATTCGTCGAGCTACTAAGCACTGCCGCGAGAAATGTTCACAATGTTTTTGATCGACACCATAGAGTTTGCGAATGTGCTCTGGCTCCGCGTCCACATTGATTGCGTCTGGAGCGGCAGTTTGCATGCGATAAGCCAACTCGAAGCTTTCGATTCGAGCAGCTAGTTCTGATTCTTGCTTGTGATGCTCGAGATGGCTGCGATTGAGTTTGGATAGCAAATCGAGTTGCGCTCTTTGACCTTTCTCTGAAAGCTCTTTTGGCCGATACAAATTGTCAATTGGGTCTCCCTGAGGTTTGAGCCAAGTACCTTGATAGACGCTCGGTAAAAAACCGGCTCCCCAGTTAAGGCTGTAACCTTTGGGCAACCCGCGTCCCAATGGATCGGACATCACTACAAATGCCGGAAGGTCTCGGCTCTCACTGCCCAACCCGTACGTCACCCATGACCCTACGCAAGGGGAACCCATTTGAGTGACACCGGTATTCATCATAAACAGTGCCGGGCTGTGATTATTGGATTTTCCATAGCCCGAATGTACGAACGCCATTTTGTCGACGTGCTTAGACAGATTCGGAAATATTTGAGAGACCCACTTTCCGCACTGACCCTGTTGCGTGAACGTAAACGGCGACTTCATCAACCCACCGACGGCGTTGGAGAAAAAGCCGGTGAAGCGATCGAAACCAGGCAAATCCTGTCCGTCTCGTTTCGCGAGTTCCGGCTTATAATCCCAAGTATCGACATGACTTGGACCGCCGTTAATGAACAGCCATATCACGTTCTTTGCCTTAGCGCCAAAATGGGAAGGTTTAGGCGACAGCGGATTTAGCGAAGGGGAAGCACCCGCGGCAAGAGCGCTGTTCAGCAGACCTTGGTCAGCCAGCAATGCGGCCAAGCCGATAATACCGGCCCCACCGCCGGCGCGTTGCAGAAGTTGACGACGATTCCAAATCTGTGGCGGTTGTTGTGCCTTCATGTTACTCGTCTCCCTCAACGAACAAAGCACTGATCGACTGGTCGTGATGAATGCGTTTAATGGCTTCAGCCAAGAGAGGAGCCACGGATACGATCTTGATTTTTTGAATCAGTTTTTCAGGAGATAGCGGAATCGTGTCGGTCAATATCAGGCTGGCGATCGGTGCTCGCTGAAGATTCTCGATGGCCTTTCCGCAAAGAACGGCATGAGTGGCACCGACGTGTATCTCGCGAGCGCCAGCATCGTGCAGCAACTGCGCGGCTCCACAAATCGAACCGGCGGTCGTGATCATGTCGTCGAACATGATGGCGACTTGTCCACTTACAGAATCGCCGATGATGTTTTTCTGCTTCGTTTCCACGGCACTAGTACGTCGCTTGTCCACGATGGCGAGACGGCCACCCAATCTCTTTACATGTCCGATCGTGCGCTTGATGCTGCCCACGTCCGGGCTGACGACGACAATGTTATCGAGAGACGAAAACCGCAGGTCGAAGTATTCATTCAACACCGGGGCGGCGTACAAATGGTCGACGGGCACATCGAAAAAACCCTGTAGCTGGGGAGCATGTAGGTCCATTGTCAGAACACGGTCGGCGCCTGCACGAGTAATCAAGTTCGCGACCAGTTTCGCTGTTATGGGTGTGCGACCTTCGTCTTTTCGGTCCTGCCTCGCGTAACCAAAATAGGGGATCACCGCAGTAATTCGCGCCGCACTTGCCCGTTTGCAACTGTCGATCATGATCAACAGCTCCATCAGATTACTATTAACTGGGGGACAGGTCGGCTGAACGAGGAAGACATCGCGACCGCGGACATCCTCTTCAATCTTGCAGAAATTCTCGCCATCGGGAAATGATCCGAGCGAGATATCCCCCAAGGACAAATGCAGGAAACTGGAAATGTCACGGGCAAGCTGCGGATTGGCTTGACCACTGAATATCTTTAACTCGCGCATGGGTAGCCCATTTTCTGCATTTCGGCTTCCACAATTTTTAGTTCGTCCACCGTATTTACGCTGATGGCCTCACAGGGCTTGAGCACTGGCAAAGCGCGTACGTCTTGGCCTTCTGCGCGGAGCAAACCTGGACCATCGGTAATATAATATTCACCCTGCCGGTTGTTATTATTTAATTGGCCCAAGACATGTTTCAAGGCTTCGGAGTCGAATACGTAGGTACTCATGTTGACTTCGGTGATCCGCTTTTGCGCGTCGGTCGCATCTTTCTCTTCCACTATGGCCTGAAATGTTCCGTTCTTGTCTCGAACAATTCGACCAAGTCCCTGTGGTTGGTCTTTGTGCAGTGATCCCAGGATACATGCCGACTTGCTTTGGCGATATTCTTCCAGTAGCCGATTCACAGATTCTGGTTGCAACATCGGCGAGTCGCCCGTGACGATTAAAACGGGGCCCCGATGCTCCTGCAGTTTTTCTCGGCAAACCATCACCGCATGTCCAGTTCCCAACTGTTGCGTCTGTTCGACATATTCCAGGTTGCGTCGGTGCAATAATGACTCCTGAACGAGGTCGGCTCGATAACCGACCACCAGCAACATCCGGCCGAATCCGCAGTCATCTAATACATCCAACACATATTCCACGAGAGGGCGACCGAGAGCCTTACTGAGGACCTTTGGCAATTCGGATTTCATGCGCGTGCCTTTGCCGGCGGCGAGCACGATGGCGAGTGGCTTCGGTATTTGACTTTCCTCCATGCGACTCTTCTCCAAGCGTTGATGTTTTGCAAATCGGAAATATTGATGTCGGGGTTAACAAAGTTCAGTTAAACGGCTGCCTGAAGTGTGCCATCTGGCAGCCGACGAAATTTGGTCGTAATTACTATAACGCTCATTTCGGCGGCAAGCCTGTGCTTAAGCTTTTCTCTTTCTGCTTTCAGTTGGCACCCAAAAAAAACGGCCCTATGAACTTTTTCGCCTTGTGCCGACCCTATTCGGATTCACGCACTGGCTTGCCGCCGAATGAACTTAACTAGCTATCGTAATCAACTCCGGCAGCTGCCTGAAGTGGCACACTTTGGCAGTCGATATGCGCAACATCAAGACTTGCGTTTACGGTTGATGTGCCACATAACTTCATTTGCGGGGGTACCTAATTGGATGGTTCGACGGACGGCGCAAATCCCCGCCGCAGGGTATTCTCCGTAACCGTCCGTGGGATCACGAATTGTAGCAAATAATCCGGCCCACCTGCTTTACTGCCCACACCGGAAAGCTTGAACCCTCCGAACGGCTGACGACCCACCAGAGCGCCGGTAATGGGGCGATTCAAGTAGAGATTTCCCACCAAGAGCTCTCGGCGAACGCGCGCCAGGTTTGCCGGGCTACGCGAATAGAAGCCTCCCGTAAGTGCATAATCGGAAGCATTCGCGATTCGTAAGGCTACGTCGAGATTTTTCGCTGGAATGACAGCCAGCAGGGGACCAAAAATCTCCTCATTGGCCAAGCGAGAATAGGGATCAACATCAGCAAAAATATGTGGGCCGATGAAAAAACCTTGCTGGGCTAGGTCCCCGACGTCGACCGCCAATACCTCGCGTGCCTGGAGGCGTCCCAACTCCACATATTCGTAAATCTTGTCGCGAGCGGTCTGATCGATGACGGGACCGACTGATGTGCTGGGATATTCAGCTGGCCCAACCGTTAGGCTCCGTGTTGCTTCGGCAAGTCGGTCGATGAACTGCTCGTAAACGCTTTGAAGCACGATCGCTCGACTGCAAGCGGAGCATTTTTGCCCTTGGTATCCGAACGCGCTTTTCATGACGCCGATTACAGCCTCATCCAAGTCAGCGTCGGAATCGACGATAATGGCATTCTTGCCCCCCATTTCTGCGATCACTCGTTTCACGAACTTCAGACCGCGATGGGAAACTTCAGCCGCTCTAACGTTAATTGACAAGCCTACGGATCGAGAGCCCGTGAAGGCGATGGTTTTCGTTTCGGGATGCGAGACTAATGCGGCACCTGCGACTTCCCCCTTTCCCGGTAAGTAATTGGCGACGCCTGCAGGAAGCTCAATGTCGTCAAAGATCTCTTGCAGTTTGGCGGCAATGATCGAGGATTGTTCGGCCGGTTTCATCACGACCGTGTTTCCCGTGACCAAGGCCGCGATCGTCATGCCTGTGAGAATCGCCAGTGGAAAGTTCCACGGGGCAATCACCGCTGCGACACCCCGGGGGAAATACTCGAAACGATTTTCCTCTCCTGGTACGTCGGCACCTTGCGGTTGCTGTAAATCAACTGCTCCGGCTGCGTAATATTCGCAAAAGTCTATTGCCTCGATGACGTCGCCGGTAGCCTCGCGCCAACCTTTACCGCACTCGTACACTTCCCAAGCCGCCAATTCGAATAAACGCTCGCGCATGACCGTGGCAGTGCGCCGAGCGAACTCCGCGCGCTTTTCCACACCCAAGTCCCGCCATGCTGAAAACGCGGCGCTGGCAGCCTCGACGGCGGCCCCGGCAGTGGACGCGTCCGCACATGCCGTTTCACCAACGAGACGGGTCTTGAAGGAGGGGTCGATCGATGCCAACCGTTCCATGGAGTCCACCCGCTGGCCGCCTATAACCAGCGGATAGTATTGTCCCAACCGGGAAATCACATCTTTCAAAGCAGCCTGCATCCGGTCCCGATTTTGCTTTACGGCAAAGTCGACGGGAGGCTGATTCACAAATCGGGCTGGAAATGCCTGTGGAGTAGATGACTGTATCACACTGCCTCCTGTTCCGATTCGTCGACACGAGTAGCCGTGAACAATTCGGACTCGCTAACCGCGCTCAACCTCGGGTCGCGCATTAACTCAGCGACTGGGCGGTGCTCGACAAATCCTACCCTCAAGAATGAATTGTTCGAGGTGTTCTCGAGCAAACGACGAACCAGATATGCCATGCCGGGTATCAACTCACCATACGGCATGTAGATTCGCATGCGGTGACCCAGTTCAACGACGGCGTCTTTTTCCCCGTCGGCCATGCCGTACAGCATTTGAATTTCAAATCCATTGGCGGGAACTTCTACATGGGCGGCAACCGCGATGCCGTGCGCAATCGAACGCAGGTTGTGCGAACCGAGCGCCGGGCGCAAGTACCGATGATTTCGCATGACAAATCGAGTGGCTCGTTCGAAGGCAGCGTCCGTTTGTGATTTTCGCTGAAATACGGGAATTGGCCAACCATTAGCACGCGCATGAATCGTCTCGTAGTCCCAATAGGCACCTTTCACCAATCGGACCCAAACTGGCGCGCCGCGACTCTGAGTCCAACGAAGCAATTCCTCTAAATCCTTTTGAGCGTCTCGTAAGTAGCATTGCACAACAATACCGATGTCGGACCAATCTCGGAATTCAGGCTCCATCATGACGCTGCGAAAGATGTGAAATGTCAGATCCTTCTTGTCGTAGGACTCCATGTCGATGT
>JANNPR010000828.1:0-3511 GCA_031400345.1 Planctomycetota bacterium
CAGGTCCCATTGCTAGAATTGCCACTAGCCTACTTGTCGCGGGGCGACCGGGCCACGTTGTTGGCACTTCGCTTATTCTTGCCCCGCCCCGGCTGTGAGCCGTCTAACTGACGTTCCATCCTCTGTTGCAACAGGGCCAGCACCGCAGCCTCTTCCGCGGTCAATGATTTCAGCGACACACGCAACTCTTCTTCGGCCTTCTGTTTCAGAGTGTCGACCAGGGAGCGGTCCATGTACGCTTCGATCACCGCAGGATGGACGTAGCACTTGCGGCAGATGGCCTTTGTATTTCCGAGCCTCTCGGCCACGTGCTCAATGGCTCTGGTGATGTTTCGCTTGGCAGACGCGTGCGAGTCAAAATCCTCAAATTCCTTCAGTGCCTGCGCCGCCAGAGATGTGCCGGCCCAGGTACGAAAGTCTTTGGCTGTAAATTCCTGTCCGCTGATTTCGCGCAAATAGTCGTTGACGTCGCTGGACGTGATGTCCCGCACGTCCCCTTTTTTATCTACATACTGGAATAATTCTTGGCCGGGGAGGTCCTGACACTGGCCCACAATCCGAGCCAATCGAGGATCGTGAAGATCGATCTCGTGTTCAATCCCGCTTTTGCCACGGAACTCGAAACGTGCGGTGGACCGATTCACCTTGACATGCCGATCCCGCATTGTCGTCAAGCCGAACGAGTTATTGGTGCGAGCATACTCGTCGTTTCCGACGCGAATCAGCGTCGTTTCTAGCAGCTTGACGACGACTGCCAGCACCTTTTCTTTCGGCAGACCGGGACGCCGTATATCTCGAGCAACTCGCCGCCGAATGCGCGGCAGCGCACGGGCAAAGTTGATTAGACTCTGATACTTGTTTTCATCACGCGCCTCGCGCCAACGGGCGTCGTAACGGTATTGCTTACGCCCGCGCGCGTCTCGTCCGGTAGCCTGCAAGTGGCCATCCGGATCCAAGCAAATCCAGACGTTGCACCAAGCCGGAGGGATGGCGAGAGATTTAATTCGCTGCAGGGTGCTCTGGTCATGAACGGGTCTTCCGTTCGGCCGGGTGTATCGAAAACTCTTGCCGTGCCGTTTTCTAGCTATGCCGGACTCCGCGTCCTCGACATAACGCAGGCCGACAGTCTTGGCGGCATGGCGCCACTTGTCATCCAGCACGCCATTGCTCGATGCCGTCTTAGGACGCCGCGTTACGTGGGAGTTAGCCCTAGGCATAAAGTAAAATTGGATTGCAGCCCTTACGTTTCAGCACTGTGCGAGGTGCACGTTATCCTCGTTCGCACTTTTCATGCCACGATAACACCCTATCATGCTCCGATACCCGTAAAATGCAAACCAATCACGCTTTGAAAGTCGGAACTGCAGGATGGACGATTCCTAAGTCGCTCCGGGAAAGCTTTCCCGATGAGGGGACGCACTTGACGCGCTACTCCCACCGCTTTTCGGCGGTCGAGATCAACTCCTCGTTCCATCGCTCGCACCGGCCAGTCACCTATCGACGGTACAGATCGACTTTTATGTTCATTGCTGGTACAAGACGATATTAGCTACTGCCCGCTCCCGCCCTTTGACCCGCCCCTTACCGACCTCAAGGAAATCGTGATGAGACCGCCTCCATCCGCTCACCGGCATACCTTGGGTTTGAATCGCCGGGAGTTGCTCCAGGTAGGCTATTCGGGACTGCTGGGCGTTACCTTGCCGTCTTTGCTTGCACGCCAAGCACGATCTGCGGTGACCAAACCAGCGGCGAGCGTGCCTCCACAGCGGGCCAAATCGGTGTTAATCGTGTTCTTGACCGGAGCGGCCAGTCATCACGACACGTTCGACATGAAGCCCGAGGCGCCGGCGGAGGTTCGTGGTGAATTTAAATCCATCGATACGTCCGTACCCGGTCTGCAGATTTGTGAACACTTGCCCGAGCTCGCGAAACGGGCGCACAAATATTCGTTGCTCCGCACTTTGTCGCATGGTGACAACAATCATCTGATGTCGACGCATTATGTTTTGACGGGCGAGCTGCAGCCTGGTGGATTCTTTGACAAGGTTGCATCGCGCGATGATTGGCCAAGCTATTCTGCGGGTTGTGATTATCTGCGGCCGCGTCAAGACGGAATTCCGACGGGCGTAAATCTGCCGACCTTTCTGATGGATGGTCCGCTGACCTGGCCAGGACAGCACGCCGGTTTTCTGGGAGCGAAATATGATCCTTGGCAGATCACCGGCGACCCGAACAAGACCGATTTTCGAGTGAACGCGTTGACACTGGCAGCGGGACTCGATGTTACCAGGCTCGATCATCGGCGGACCCTTTTGAGCGGGTTCAATCAGCAGCAACAACGACTTGCGGACACGGCGGTATCGCGACGAATGACCAATGAGCAGCAACTGGCGGCGTCCATCCTGACGTCCAGCCGGCTCTCGCAATCATTCCAGCTAGATCGCGAGTCGGACGAGGTGCGGAACCGCTACGGTCGCAACACGACGGGCCAATCACTGCTCCTGGCACGGCGGCTCGTGGAAGTTGGCGTGCCAGTGGTCCAGGTCAACATCGGCCGCGTGCAGAACTGGGACAATCACAGCGATATCTTTAAGACGCTCAAGGATCGGCTGTTACCTCCGCTCGATCAGGGTATGGGCGCCCTGTTAGACGACTTGGAATCGAGCGGACTGCTGGACGAGACATTGGTTGTGATGCTAGGCGAGTTTGGCCGCACGCCGAAGATCAATGGGACTCGGGGCCGAGATCATTGGGGTCCATGCTTCTTCGGGCTATTTGCCGGCGCCGGCGTGGCTGCCGGCCATGTGATCGGAAAGTCGGACAAGACCGGCGCTTATCCGGCGACCGCCGCATACTCGCCGCGAGATCTCGGTGCCACCGTATATAGCGCGTTGGGCATCCGGCCCGATATCGAAGTGCGCGACCGGTTTGGCCGACCTGTCCAGCTAAACCGGGGCAACGTGATCGAAGCACTTTATTCCGGCGCTGATGCGTAAGAATGGGTCACCTGGCCGTGCCACTGTTTGAAACGCAACGTGGTTTCGATTGGGACCGATTTGACTAGCGTTTCAAACAGTGAATAGCTCGACACGGCCGGAATTACTGTTGGCCTGGGGAATTGACCACGAAACACACTAAGAACACGAAAGAAAAGAAACACAATCAAGTCGAACAGGAGGAGATTAGGATGGA
Source organism: Planctomycetota bacterium (assembly GCA_031400345.1). GTDB lineage: Bacteria > Planctomycetota > Planctomycetia > Pirellulales > Pirellulaceae > JANNPR01. The sequence continues at coordinate 3,193 of JANNPR010000828.1, forward strand.
CTTTTGCTTCAATGACAATCCTTTGCAACTCAGGTCCAGGTCCGCATTGGGAATGAAGACAGACTCCCGTGGTCCGGTAACTCCTATTTGTGGACCACCTCCATCGTTCTTCCTTTTCACGTGTTTCGTGTTTAATCACTCCACAATCACTGCCGCGCGCGACTTGCCAAACCAATCGCGGTGGAGTCAAGCATTCCATTGGCGGCATTCAGTTACATCATGCTAACACTCGACGATCTAATGGCGATCTTGCAGCAACCGGTGTTGGAGAACACCTTGGGGAAATGGTTAATCGCCATTGTGATCACGACAGTCGCGC
>JANNPR010000882.1:0-2015 GCA_031400345.1 Planctomycetota bacterium
TAGTAGCCTTAGAAGAAGAAGTCGAACGCGCTCGCCGACCCGATCACGAACGTACCGACACTTCGGAGTTTGCCCTAGCGATTCCGCGACGGCTGCTGACACTAAAGGAAATCCAAAAACAAATCGAGGAGTGGTCGGATAAAGAAGAATGAGTGCGAATTGAGAAGGGTGAAGGATGACGGATGGAGGGTGATGTGTGAAGTGTGAAGTGTGCCACTGGCAGCCGCCGGAGTAGACTTGGACATTCGAAGACGGATTTTCGGCGGCAGGCCAGTGCTGACTCCGGAGAGACTAATCCAAGAGCTAAATCTTCGGGTCTGCAAATCGGCATGCGGCTAAAGAAACGTGTACCCGTCCCCAACCCAACTCCAAGTGGCTGCCAGTGGCACGCTTTATCCCCCTTCCTCTCCAGTTACTTGAAACGGTTGAAGTTTTACATAATCGAAATCAGGAGCCTTAGCATGCGATTCTTTTCGTTAATGACTGTGACCTTTACGACCATCGGACTGTGCGGACTTTCTGGATGCGCCGAGCCAGCCGTACCGCCTCTGCAAAACACGAAGGCAGAAAAAACCGTGAAGGATGAACACGATCATGCACACGCGCACGTGCATCTGGGTCCGCACGAAGGCCGATTAGTAGAAGTTGGCGACGAAGAATACCACCTGGAATGGGTTCATGATGATGCCACTGGAAAACTGACGCTGTATGTCATTGATGCAGCGGCCAAAACAAACGTGCCCATTGCCGCGGCGGAGATTGAAATCAACGTCAAGATTGGTGATGGGGTCAACACCTATAAGCTGAAGGCCGTAAATCCAACCGGCGATCCGGCGAAGACCGCGCAGTTCGAAACCGTTGACAAGGCGCTCGTAGAAGGCCTCAAGGCCGCCGGGGAAGCCGCCGAGGTCAAATCCTCCCTCGAAATCACCGGAAAGCTGTACCACGTTGAATTCAAGAATGAAAACCACGAACACCATGAATAGGCTACAGCGGACGTTGATTCCAAGGTAGGGGCATGGTGGGAGGCCGACGATGCCGATCCTGCCTTGGGTCTTTGGGGCGATCTTTGAACCAAGTCACGAAGCGAGTTAGTTGCTTGACTGCTTCTTCGTACGCATGACGACCTTTCTCAGCGGTTGCTAATTCGGCATCACCGAGCACGCCTGTCTCGCTGTAACTGCTAGTCCAAGAGATCAAGGGGGCCGGTCCCGCAGCAAATAAGTCGACCCAGTTGAACGGACTTTCTTCTTGATTGAAACGAATCTCTCCACTCTTGATTTGATCGGTGCGAACATGGTCACCATCCAGGAACAAGTACAGGGACGTTTCCAACTCGCAGGCGTGCGAACAACCCCCGGGAAATTTGCTTTGTCGCCATCTCGGTAGAAATTCCTTATCGACCGTCAACAAATTCCACCATGCGGCCAAAACGCACTCGGCGTCTGTTTCCAAATTGGTTCGGCGAGCCACAAGATCCAAGTTGGGCATATTTGAACCATGCCCGTTCAAAAGCAGAATCTTTTTGAATCCGTGATATGCCAATGACTTGGTGATATCCAGCACATGATGTATGAAGTGTTCAAAATCGTTGTTGATCGTTCCCGGAAAATCCATCACGTGTCCGGTATAGCCGTAACACACCGTGGGCAACACCAACATCTTTTCCGGAATCTGTTCCCCAACTCCGCGAGCAATCCCGGTTGGGCAAACGATATCGACGTCCAGCGGCAGATGGGGCCCGTGTTGTTCCACGGCGCCGCAGGGGACAATGCAAACTTGACCTAAATCGACAGCGTCATTGATTTCTGGCCAAGTCAGTTTCTCATAACGCCACTCTTTCGCTGCGCGGCTCATTGCGGCTCCTTTCATTCACATTTCAACTGGCGGACGAGTTGCCAGTCGACATCGATGCCTAAACCGGGGAGGTTGGTGATTTCAGTTATAGGTCCGTCGATTTTCAGCGGATTGGTCGCGATACGCGCCTCGTGGTAGATCGGCCCATAAATATCTCC
>JANNPR010000837.1:0-2420 GCA_031400345.1 Planctomycetota bacterium
ATACGTCGTCTACGGTTCCTCAACAATCATGGTTTATAGTGTCGGCAACGGGGTTCACGGTTTCACGCTCGACCCGTCCGTGGGTGCCTATGTCCTTAGCCATCCCAACATACGTATGCCTCGTCAAGGAAAATACTATTCGGTGAACGAAGCCTACCGCGATAGCTTTCCGCCTGGCTACGATGAATTTCTCGTGCGATTACGAAACGGATCGTTGGGAACAAGGTATGCGAGTCGATACATCGGATCCATGGTTGCCGATGTCCATCGGACATTACTCAAGGGCGGAATATTTCTTTATCCACCTACGTCCGACCATCCGGGCGGAAAGCTACGCCTACTTTATGAGGCCAATCCGGTGGCTTTCCTTGTGGAACAAGCCGGGGGCGTCGCCACCGATGGTCGTCGACGAGTGTTGGAAATCCAACCCGAAAGTATTCATCAGCGGACGCCGCTTGTAATCGGCGGAGCGTTCGAAATGGAGGAACTTCATCGCTGCATCCACACGCAAAATCGCCACGAATAGTGGCCGCGACGTTGACGCAGGTAAATGCTGCTCGGCCAATTTTGTTTGGCCGCGAACGTCCTGCTGGTATCGGATGGAGAGGAATCGCCTGTTACTTTTCATGACGGCTGCTTTTCGTCGTTCGATTAACTGCGGCCCTTAACAAAATAATCGTACTTGGATCGTACCGGCGGTACTGTCGCCGACTTCGCATCTAGAAATACGATGTCTAGCGAATCCGCTGGAATGGTAGACAGTTCTGCTCGTCGTAAAGTTCGCATTTCCCAGACAAGGCCGGACACGCTCGCAGCAAGCCATATCATACTTTCCGGCACCAGTCCGTGGCTGGCAAGATAGGTAAACGGCAGAGTAACTAGCCCAAACCATCCCGCCAGGTAAGCATGCCCTTGCCAGGTAACCGGCCTAATTTGCCGAAGTGAACTTTTCGCCGTAAACCAATTTGGCTTCCCGAACATACTCAATCTCCGCTTAACCTGTTTGTAGGAACTTATTTGAACGTTTCGTGCTGTAACGGTGAAAAATCGGTTACGAACACCGGAGGTATTCGCAGCGTGTTCGGAATGCTTGGCTTACGAGGTAGAAGATTTATGGATGAGCGGCAAAGTGGGACAAAGTCGAAGTAGTGCAAAAGCCGTTAAACCACCCTGGCAAGCTGGATGGCGTTTGCGCCGGGCAAGCCCGTGCCTTGAAAAACTTACGCCGCGCGTCGCTGGGGTCGAACAGGTATCTCTCGTTCGTCGCGTACATTCTCCGGACGGCGGAATAGTACCTTGGTCAACCATTCCAACTGTTGTGATAAGCACCAAGCACAGGTGCTAAGGCAGCAGGCACCTAGTCCTACCGCAAGAGCTAATCGAGCCCACGTTGAATCCCAACGGGCAGTAATCCACCAACCGAAAACGAGACAACCTAGAGTGGTGGCGCATAAAACGAGCACGCGTCCGTCAGCACCTGCTCCCAGAAGTGGCGCACTATGGCGGCGGCGCACAGCCAGAGCCAAGATCAAACACTGAACCCACTGCACGGCAACCGTGGACCCCATTAAGCCGGGCAATCCGTACCAAAGTACGGCGCACCAGGAAACTGGCAAAAATAGCCCGAGCACCAAAAGATTCGTAATAAAGGGAAACCGCATATCACCGTGAGCTTGGCAGATCCCCATCGCATGTGTTGTCAACGTCACTGCGGGCAGTGATAGAAAGCCGATTTTCGCCAAGAGTTCAACTATTCTCACGTTCTCGGGGAGCAGAAAGCCATGTTGAAACAGCAAAGTTGTTATCGGCTCGGCAGCGGTGATGAACACCACCATGGCTGGCAACGCGCCCAGCAACACAAGCGCGGTGGTTTGGGCGACGACCTTACTCGGCAAATCGTCAGCTGCGTAAACTGCGCGACTGACTCGTGGAAATACAACCATAGTTAACACAGCGGCAAATAGGCCGACTGGGACCTCAACGAGCTTCGAGGCGTAGTTGAAATAAGCAATGCCACCGGGAATATGCGAAGCAAACGCTCGAGCAATGATGGGTAGACTCACGCTAGCGCCCACTGCCCCAATGGTCTGCGCATAGCGATACGCATGGACGCGAGTCAACAAACTCTTTGATCGAAACTCGAGACCGCCTAACTTCCAAAGGTGTTGACGGTAACACGTCCACATTTGCGAGAGCCAGCGCGTACCGGCCGCGAACACGACCAGCCAACTGATGGCGATTACCGAACAGTTACCGAGCATGGTGCCAATAATGAGCACCGAATTGAAGATTAAAGTTCCCAGGGCGGGCATCACGACTGCTTGCCGCGCCTGTAGAGCCGCCGATGTCACAGCGGTTAAAGTGCAAAGCGGGAATGCGATCAGCACGATCCAGAAAATGTGCGTGGCCGTGGCATGTGC